>JAITBP010000003.1 GCA_031283585.1 Puniceicoccales bacterium | reverse complement strand
CGTACATATCCGACGATAATAGTGATGATGATGAAAAGAAAGAAGAAAAGCAGAACAACAACAAATATGTTCACATAGTGTCTGGAATGGAACAAGCGGTGATACAACTAGGTACCGAGATTGCAGAATCAATATCCATGCATCTCTACACAGCTAATCACTAATTTATTCATGTTTTCGCTTTAATTTTATGAGCAATGTGATAAAAAACCCCAGAGCAACTGCTATTGGCATCACCGCCATCGCTATTCTAAAATCCGTCGATGAATAATTATGTGTGTCAGAATTACCTGACAGCATATCCAATATATAACCCACCGCTGGCTGTAATAATCCACCAACAAATGTCACAATCATATTAACCACTGCTATGGCACTACCACTGGCATATTTGGGGTTGATCTCTATGCTAGCGACAAAACATATCACCTGGGGCGCAGAAACAAATCCGGTGAGAAACAATAAAATCTTGATTGTATCCAGAGAAATGTCATCAAGCAACAGCATTATTGTCATAAGCAATGGACAGGAAATTGTACTAAAAATCAACAACGATTTCTTCAATCCGCTCTTGTCTGATATGAACCCCCAGAATGGTGCACCGAACAGCCAACCTGTATACAACATAGCTGTAGCCATTCCGCCGTCTGATACGCCACATACGGATTCAACAAATTCCTTTCCCCAGAGATCGCCAAAAACCGTCGTCGGCATATATAGTAAACCACCAACTATCCCGAGCACCCAGGTCTGTGAGTTCTTAATAACTTCGAGGAAGCCGGTTAAAAAGTTTTTATCTGAAAATTCTTCGAAGTTGGCTTCTTTTCTTTTCTGCTCCCAAACCGGAGTCTTTGGAACAAATAATAAAAGAATAGCTGTTGAAAGTACACCAAAGCAAGCCGAACGTTTCCAGCAGGTTTTCCAGCCAATATCAAATACGAAATCCGGTATTACCTTCAGAGCCAATATGGCGCCAATAAAACCAGTTGCTGTCGTCAATCCGGAAACCAGTGACAGTTTTCCCTTATGGATCCATACCGTTGCAAGATACATAACACCTATGAATCCAAACGCCGAACCAAACCCCATGAAAAATCTAGCCAGAGCAAAAACTACCACCGAATTTATTGGCAATAAAACAATCGTACAACCAATCGTTACAATTATACTTGCCCAGGCCATAATAACTCGACCACCCAGTCTATCGAGCATAACACCGGCTACCAACTGCATCGGAGCATACACATAGTAATATACACCAGATGCCATACCAAATGTGCCGGCATTTACGCCATAGTAGGCCTGCATTTCCTGCAGCATTGCACCCGGGGCAACTCTTACGAACAGTTCATAAAAATAAAAAAAAACTGCTGCGAGCCATACAATCCATGCCATCAATTGGCAAGAGTCTTTTGTTTTTTCTATATCATACATGAGATTCGGCGAAACTTACTAGCAAGCATCCACTAGGCAAGTAAAATCTTCCTAGTTTCATAACGAACTAGGATTATCCCAACATCTTTCTGTGGCCGCCAAAAAAATTTCTTCCAGCGAAAGTTTTTTTTCTGACATTTCAATTAATTTCCAACCATCAAAATGCACAACTTTTTCCCTCAGATCACCGGAAGTGACTCTGCTGTCTATCGTTATACTAAATTCATGTACATTGCTAGCTATATCGGTATTTATCTCAGAAAACGAGCAGCCTTTGACCCTATGCTTAAACCTATCGATGGCGTTAATATCGCCCAGCACTTTGATTTTTATCGACTCACTATGGGCAAATTTGCTTCTTAATTCGTCGATGGTTCCACTGGCAACCAAAATTCCATGATTTATTATTATTATACGGTCACAGAGTGCATCGATTTCCGACAGTAGATGGCTTGAGATTAGCATCGTTCTTTTGCCACGGAAAGTTTCAATAAGATCTCTGAAAATTATCATTTGATGCGGATCCAGACCTATGGTTGGCTCATCCAACATAATCAGCTCCGCATTTCCAAGGAAAGCATCGGCGATACCAATTCTCTGTTTGTACCCTTTTGATAAGGTACCGATTACACGATAACGAGCTTTTCTAAAAACATCGGTCATACGCATTAGCTTTTCCACATGTAATCTAATCAAGGCACTGGGAATACCTTTCAAAGCCGCACGTAATCTTAGAAACTCACCAACCCGTAGCTTTTCTGGCAATGGATTTTTTTCGGTCAAAAACCCGATATGTTTCTTAGCTGCATAGTCATCGTAGGGCACCGAGTCTCCGCAAATTTCTATGTTACCACTGGTTGCATCCACTAACCCAGCAATTATGTTTAGTACCGTTGACTTACCTGCCCCATTTGGTCCTAATAGTCCGACAATTTCACCGCTTTTCACAGAAAACGAAAGATCATCTATCACGGCCATGCCATTATATTTCTTTGTCAATCGCTCAACTTTTAGCATATCACCAGAAGACATAACCTAGCCAATTAATACCCAACCAACCTGTCAGGTATAAGATAATTTTTAACATAGTCGATGACCGCATCGCTCAATTTTGTCATTTTTTTGGTATACCCTAGCCTTCTTAGCTTTCCCAGATCTGCTCTGGTATAATATTGATATTTGTCAACCAGCCATCCGGGCATATCTATGAAGTTTATATTCACTGGAATATCCAGGGTTTCGAAGATAGGTGTTACCAACTCGATCCAGCTATGAGATTCACCGGAACCAACATTAAACAGACCGCCAGTCGGTTTTCCATCGGCTATGGAATCCACCGTTGCTAGGAATATCGTGATGTCTACAGCATCTTTCACATAGATAAAATCCCTGAGCTGCTCACCGTCTTTGTAATCGTTTCTATAGCTCCGAAACAAATTCACAGCTCCGTTATCAATGATTTGGTCATAGGCTCTTCGTACCATACTGATCATGTCACCCTTGTGATTTTCGTTTGGACCAAAAACATTAAAGTACTTCAAGCCATATATTTTATCCAAAAATCCATGGCGTTTGGCATAGCAATCGAACAGATGTTTCGAATAGCCATACATATTCAATGGTCTAAGATCGTAGAGATTATCATCACCGTCCGACATGCCACCGGTTCCATCACCATAGGTCGCTGCTGATGAAGCATATACAAATCTGCAGTCATTGGCCAGCGCAAACTTCGCCAGGGCTTTCGTGTACTCAAAATTATTCTTCATTAGATAGTCACAGTCTGCCTCTGCGGTCACTGCACAGGCTCCAAGATGAAACACCGTGTCCAGATCCTTCAGTTTGCCATCATTGGTAGTTATTTTCCCTAGCAACTCGTCGGCATCGATATAGTCATCAAAACGCAATGGAATTATATTCTTGAATCTACCATCTTTACCTAGCCGATCACAGATCACTATGTTTTCTATGCCGCGGTTATTCAATTCCCATATCAATAGGCTACCGATAAAGCCTGCGCCACCGGTTACCAATATCCTGCCATTGGAAAGATTTCTCATGATATTTATTTCATCAAATTTTGATTGTCATAGAGATGCCTATATATGGATGATTTTGTATTTAGCAACTCGTCCGGTGTACCAATTTCAGCGACCCTACCCGAGTCTATCACGATTACCTGATCAACGATGGACATCATGCTAAACCTGTGTGAGATAATTATCACAGTTTTATCCTTCACCAGCTTTTCTATTGCCTTATAGATTTTGTGCTCGCTATCAGAGTCCAACGCCGACGTGGCTTCATCGAAGATCAGAATCTGAGAATTTTTTAAAAATGCTCTGGCCAGTGCCAACCGCTGTTTTTGTCCGCCGGATAAAAAGCTTCCATCTTCTCCAACAATCGTATCGTAACAGTCATCTAGCTTTTCTATAAAGTCATGGGCAAACGCTTTTTTAGCAGCTTGTATTACATCTTCTTTGGTAGCGGCCAGGTTTCCCCAGATTATATTGTTAAATACAGTATCATTCACCAGTGCAGGCTCCTGTGGGACAATAGCGATGTTTCTTCTCAAATCCTTAATCGCCATTTCTCTCACATCTATGCCATCGATGGTTACACTTCCTGCGTTAACATCATAAAATCGCATAATCAGGTTTGCCAATGTGGATTTTCCGGCACCACTATGGCCAGCAATGGCATAAATTTTTTCACCTTCCAGCTCCAAATTCATACCATCAAAAACATTTTTATTTTCTTCGTAATAAAATTTTACATCCTTAAATTTTATGTGACCGTGCAATCGGTTGATTTTAACAGGAACAATCGGATCACTTATAACTTCTGGCTCATTAAGTATATTTTCTATCCTGTCTATGCCGGCCATAGCTTCCTGGACCTTACCATTTAACCAACCAATCCTTTTTATTGGCTCATAGCTAAAATATAGAGCTCCACACAATGACAAAAAGATATTCGTTTTGATACCTTTTTCATATAAATAGAACATGGCGATGCCCACTCCAATCGAGGCAATAATTTCAACCACAGGTGATATCAACATGTTATATTTCACAACCTTGAGAAAAGCTTCGGAAAAAGCATGGCAGGCCAATCTATACTTGGATGTGAAATAGCTTTCCAGGCAAAATGCTCTTATTTCTTTTATTGCAGCAAGGTTATGGTTCAGATTATTTATAATTTTGGCCGTTTCACCTTGCATTTTTCCAGATTTTTCCCGAAGCTTTCTGCCAAATCTACGTACAGGTATAATAATAACTGGGACCGCAAAGATAAACAGCATCAATATTGCCACGTCCGACTGTCGGATACATAGATATATAAGAGAACATATGGCCCCAAGCAAAGTCATGGGCTGTTTTATCAAATCGTGCGAAATCTCTATTAGTGTATTTTGAATGATAGTTGTACTATTGATCGATCGGGAAATAAGATCACTTGGAGGTACACGATAAAAATAGGCCAATGGTAATTTTTGCATTTTCTTAAATATCAGGACCCGGATTCCCTCTATTATTTTTTGACCACATGATGCTATGAAATAGGAGCTTATTATCGCAGAAACACCCCTGATTGTTATTATTATAAATGGCAATATGCAGAACACTGCAATGACCGAAGATGGCACATTGGATTGATTAAATACCTTATTAGAAGCAACCTCAAGAACAACTGGCACACCCAATCCACTGGCAATACCGGTAATTGCACCGAATAATACCGCCATAAATATCTCAATCTCGGCTCCTTTTAAATATCGTAAATACTTAAATATTCCATGTATTCCATAATTATTATCACTCATGAGAAAAGTACCACACTACCGGGATTATGTCACTCATTATCAACATATTGTCCAGTGTCTTTTTACAAGATAAAGCCACGCATATTACCCTTTTATTTCCATAAAAATCTAGCCTCGCATATAACAAATTTCGATCCAGGAGCCATTTTTTCTTTCACTAAGCATGAAAGAATCCCAATACCTATTGACGAGTGGCTCAAAAACATCTTTGACAGCCATACTTTCTTCAATCAATATACCGCTAAGTGACAGCATACCGTACTGTTTGATGGTGTTCACAAGAATTGATGCATTCTCCATTAGTGTGGGTGCCAATATGTTGGCGCAAATCATATCGGCCTGATGGCCAAGTATACATTCCTGTATATTTCCGACAACAAATTCAATGCCATTGGATACCTCGTTTACCTTGGCATTTTTCCTGCTAACCTCAACCGAATGTTCATCCACATCAAATCCATAGACATTGGCTACGCCAATTTTTGCTGCAGCAAGTGATAGAATTCCAGATCCACAGCCAACATCTATGAAGCTTTTAAGAAATAGCATATCACGGAACAGATTTTTGAAATCTATTATTCTAGCCAGGCATAATTTTGTTGTTTCATGTGCTCCGGTGCCAAATGCCATTTCCGAATCTATATAAACAACAAGTTCACCGGCTGGAACGTTATAGGTTTCTTTCTCCCACACTGGTACGATATGCAATGAACCAATACTAAATGGGGTCAGAAATTTCTTGTATTCATTGGACCAATCTTTCTTCACAACTTTCTCCACCCTAAACATTCCCAGGTTTAGTGAGGTAAACTCACTGGTTATTACCGTAATATCCTCGTTGCTGACCTTGGGGAAATATCCACTCAATGTGATACCACTGGCTTCGGTTTCGATGACCCATTCAAGTAATTGTTTGCGCTGGATGAACTCATTGATTTTTTCAGCGATTTCCTGTGATGGTAGTTTAACAAATGCTCTTTCCATTTTACTTCATCTTCATATTTTTAATAAAATTATACTTATCCTCTGTTTCGAAAAAAGATGCTCCGACCACGGCTATATCAGCTCCAACATCATAGCAAATGCTACAATTATCTTCATTGATACCTCCATCGACCTCTATAAGAAACTCCAGGTTATTTATTTTTCTAAACGCAGCCAAGCGTTTTATTTTATCAATGGCCGATGGTTCGAATTTTTGGCCACAGAACCCTGGCCATACGGACATAACGGTCACCACATTTACATAGCTAAGATAATCGATAATTGTGTCAATTTTTGTTCCTGGGTTTATTGCAATGCCAACGCGACGATTGGCAGATTTTATAGTATCAAAAACAGACCTAATGTCCGAAGAACACTCGGCATGAATCGTCAGGCAATCCGAACCTGCATCAATAAATTTTTTCACAAAATCCTCGGGATTCATCAGCATTAGGTGGGTATCAAAAAACAAATCACTCGCCGCTCTAAGTTCGGCAACAGTTTCTGGCCCAAAGCTCAGGTTTGGCACAAGATGACCATCCATTATGTCCAGATGCACCATATTAACGCCACTTTCATTGATCGTGGCCAGGGTTGCCAGTAAATTGGAATGGCTACCGGCAAATATTGACGGAACTATCAATTTTTGGTTCATAGGCAATCCAAGGATGAATAACCATGTTGACTATCTTTTTTGCCAACTCATCGCAAATCTTTGGCATAACCTGGTCCTTTCTGGCCTGATAGTCGTTATCGACCAACAAATCCGCTTCGGTGGAAACAATTTCCTTTGAAAAATACTCCGTACCGGATTTCCCATCGATTAGCGTACAAGCTGCACTGAGCGAAATGGTTAGATAAGAAGCTAAGCCTGTATCGCTGCTAGACGTGGCCGATGTATTTTGCCTAGAGCTAAGAATGACCACATTTAGAATTGCATCGGCATCACTGGTTACCACCAATCTGCTATCTTTGGCGCATTCATCACCCAATCTTTTCGTGATAACAGCTTGTATTTGTGGAACAAGCGACTCATTGCCAACTATTTGCACGCATATACTTTTAAACGGAAGCGTTTCGCTTTTGCCTAGATGGTAATTTGAAGTACAACCACCTAACAGCAAAGCAAAAATCACCAGGCAATGTGCAAATATTTTAAACATCAGTCTATTTGATCATCCTCATTCGGCATCACATTATCTTCGAAGTCATCCTCGGCAACCTCGTCGGTATAAGGCGTCTCATCATCGGCTGCGATGGGTTGAGTTATATCATGTTGCGTCTGTTCAAATCCATTACTTGCATCGGCTGACCCGGATTGCTCTGCGGACCCTTCAATGCCAATCTGTGTCATATCTTTTTGAATGACATTATTGTTAGAAACATCTACACAACCATTATTGACCCACTCTGCTATATCCTGGCCCTTATATTTTTTAAACAGGAAATCCACCGGTGTCTTGGCCGGTGGCACCCCGGCAATAAGACCATCCATCTTGGCCTGTACTTCGCTCTTAATGTCATCGCCACCATCAATTTCCGAGGCGGCTTTATACATAATATAGGCAGCCTTCGGATTATGTTTGGCATTATAGTAAAAATCTCCGATATTAAGGTTAGTTTCTATAAGCTCTGCGGATAATTTATCGATGCGTTCCTTTACAAAACCAACACTTTCGTGGGTCGGAAACAGAACTATAAAGTCTTTGTAATAATTCAACGCAAGAGAAACCGCTTCCTGGTCATAGTCAGGCCCCTTACCCAAAGACTCGTACATATCGGCAAGCTCCAGATAGGCCCTGGGCAACAAAGTTGAAGTGGGATATTCGTCTATTAGTCTGTCCAGAGCGACAAAGGCTAAATCGTACTTTTTTGCCCTTCTTTGTAGTTTATAAATATTAAAAAGTGCATCCTGGGCGTAGTTGCTGAATGGCGCATTGTTAATGACTTTCTCATAATATTTTACAGCAGAATTGCGATCCTTAAACCCAGGGATTACACCAAAATAATGAGGCCTATCACCTCTGTGCAGCGCTCGGCCTATATCGAATTGATTTACAACTGCCGCTTCAAAAAGTGGACTATTATTATGCTTTAATACTATTTCATTAAACGCATCCGAGGCGTCATTGTATTGATGCCTAGCCAGATAAATTTCACCACTCAAAAACAGTGCATCGGCAATGATTGGCGAATCCTTATGTTTTTTTATAATTTTATCACATATTTTTAGAGACCCTTTAAGATCGCCTCGCCTGTAAAGATCTTCAGCTTCCATAAACTTTTTTATGACCATATCAGGGCTCCAGGCGTTCTTCGCAAGTATCCTTGCTCTACGACTGCCCTGGTGGGTAGCTTCCCGGGGAACTGTACAAGAAGTAACTACAGCACAAGATATAAGAGATAAATAACAAAAAACTAAACGTCTATTCAACATGCAAATGTCCTAGGGTTAAATGCCCCACAGTAAAATTACCAATTACATATTCTCAATCAAAAACTACTTCCATTTTATAATAGATGCACCCCAGGTCACTCCAGCGCCAAACGCCACAAGCAAAATCAGATCTCCGGACCTAATCCTTCCAATCTTTGCAGCTTCGGCCAATGCTATGGGTATAGAAGCCGCCGAGGTGTTTGCTCTACGATCGATGTTACAAAACAGCTTATCCTGGCCAATATTGGACCGTTCGGCGATCATATTTATTATCCTAATATTAGCCTGGTGAGGGATCACACAGGCTATGTCATCGATGGCTAGGTTGTTCCTCTTCAAAACCATATCAATAGCCTCGCCCATATATTTTATGGCATTGCGAAAGACCTCTTGACCATCCATTCTTATAAAATGCTCTCTGTTTTTGACAGTCATCTCGGAAGCTGGTCTGGCTGAACCACCTGCTGGTATAGTCAACATATAGGCACCCGAGCCATCGGCACCGATAAGCACATCCATAACCCCATGATAATCTCCTTTACTTATCACGGCAGCTCCGGCTCCGTCCCCAAATAAAATACAGGTTGACCTATCCTCCCAGTCAACCATCGATGATAGCTTCTCGCTACCAATAATCAGAATATTTTTGTAATTCTTGTGGCTTAGCAAATAACTACAGGCCACATCTAAAATGTACAGGAATCCCGAACAGGCCGCGCTGATGTCCATGACTGGTATTTGACTGCAACCCAAGAGGTTTTGCACAATACAAGCGGTTGAGGGACACAGCATATCAGGAGCCATGGTTGCCAGTATTATCATATCTATTTCTGCCGGAGTCAGGTTCGCATCAACCAATGCGGCCTTGGCAGCCATGAAGCCCATATGAGATGTCATTTCCGCTTCGGCAGCAATGTGTCTAGATTCTATGCCTGTGCGCTCAACTATCCACTGATTTGAAGTGTCAACAACCCTAGCAATGTCGTAGTTAGTCAAAATTTTTTCTGGGAGATAGGATCCAATCCCATTTATATAAATAGCTTCAGGCATAATCTAGGCCGATAATTGATGCCAATCTTTTTT
Organism: Puniceicoccales bacterium; assembly: GCA_031283585.1. Classification (NCBI taxonomy): domain Bacteria; kingdom Pseudomonadati; phylum Verrucomicrobiota; class Opitutia; order Puniceicoccales; species Puniceicoccales bacterium. The sequence continues at coordinate 131,398 of JAITBP010000003.1, read as the reverse complement.
TTACAAGCAATAAAACCTAGAGACCGATAATCTCGTTGGTCTTGGCAATCAAATCAAGCTCCATTTCGTTTATGCCATTGATGGAAAGATCGGAAGCTATCTTAACCGCATTTTTTATGGCATTCTTATTACTTGATCCATGGGCTTTTAGGACGATTCCTTTCAGACCAAGCAACGGAGCTGCACCATATTTTTCTGGATTTAACCTGGACTTTAAAGCCCTAAATGCTCCACTAGCCAACAAAGCTCCAAACATTCGAAGTGGATTTTTTTTAATCTCATGTTTTAGGCCATTGGCCAATGTAAAAGCGACACTTTCCAAAGCCTTCAGCAATATATTTCCAACAAACCCGTCACAGACAACCACATCGGCATAGTTGTCAAAAAGTTGAAATCCTTCTACTAACCCAATATAGGAAATCAATCCATTCATTTTTTTGAGGACTTCGTGGGCCAATTGGGTCAGATCATTACCTTTTCCTTCCTCGGTGCCTATGGTCAAAAGCGAAACCCTTGGCTTTTCAATTTTCAACGTAGACTTACAATACACTGACGCAAGCACGGCATTGTGCGCCATATTGATAACACTGGAATTTGGGTTAGCACCCACATCTACTAGTATAAAACGGCCATCCATTGAAGGTATAATCGATGCCAAGGCCGGTCGATCAACGCCATCCTTCATTCTTATCTTCAGCGTACTTCCTGCCATTAAACTACCAGTGTTGCCACAGCTCAACATGGCCGAAGCAGAGCCATTTTTTACAAGCTCTATGGCTTTTAACATAGATGAATCTTTCTTGGTTTTAAGCGCAATCAATGGTTTTTCGTCCATGGCTATTACCTCCGAGGCATGAACCACAGAAATTTTTTCAGATCTGGCGCACCTGTACTTGGCCATGTATTTGGTAATAATTTCACTATCACCAACCAATACGATGTTGGCTAACTCAGCATAGCTGTCCACAGCCATTAAAATACCCTGAAGAATTTCTTCAGGCCCGGCATCAGATCCCATTACATCAATGGCAACAGACCTTTGTTGATTATACATCAGAAAACTGTGGACTACTCAGCATCATCGTCCAAATCAATAACCTGTCTGCCTCTATAAATACCAGTCTCAGGATTTACGTAATGAGGTCTAACCAACCCTCCAGCGGATTTATCTACGGAAAATTGCGGCACAACGAACCTATTGGCTCCTCGCCTTTTACGACTTCTTTGCTTGGACTGTTTTCTTTTTGGTTGTGCCATTTTTAATCTATTACAATAACAATAGATATAGATCTAAGTATCATGACCCTAGCCAGTCAAGGCTTTTTAATAAATAATCCAATTTCATTCATTTGACATCGGCAATACAATCCCTAAACTATGGCGAAAATTATGAGGAGATCTCGCGGATTCACCTTAATGGAAATGTTATTAGCACTGAGCATAGGCGCTATAGTTCTTACCGGCTGTGCGTCCACAGTAATAACATTCATGACCATGTGGAGCCGAGAAAAAAAGCAGGATTTGTACAGAGAAAAAGAATATTCGGCAAACAGAATCATCACCGAAGAAATACTCAAAGCACTCTTCGAATCTGTATATGAAATGGATTTTTCACCTTTGCCAACTGGCAACGACCTCACCACCTATCTGCATTGGAAGGCCTATAGCAACTATCAACCGTTTGTTGCAGACACCAATCATACCGATATTAAACATGTAGAGTATTGGCTAGTACTAAATGATAAAAAATTATCCATTCATTATAAGACCTCCAATAGCACCGATTCTGATACCCCCACCGAAGTGGAAATACTAAACAACTGCAATGGGCTAAGGTACCTATACATTACCAATGATGGTCAATGGGAAAGTAAGACAGCCCCAAAACAAATAAAAGAAGATGGTCAGGATAAATGGGTTATCCCAGATTCTATAATGATCTCGATCGATAGAACCCTATAGTAGATAACCAGATCAGCAACGCCCTAGGAAGTATTTAGGTTAAAGCACCGCTGGATCGGCGCCTATTGTACCTAATGCCAGGCTGGCTTTCGTGTCCCTGGACAATGCATTAACGGTTGAGGTTGTTTTTTTTATCGTCGCATCCAGGCCAAGAGAGCCTATAATCGAACTGTTATTGTAAGCATCACAAAACGACTTCATATAATTTAGGCATTTTTTATAGCGATTTAAAGTTACTTCTTTGCTAGCACGAAGCCGTTCGATATACCAGTCGCTGTTTAGGATATTTTCATTTGAAAACATGGCCCTGAATTCCGGTGAGGACAATGTCATTCCTTCGTAGTCTCCCCTGGCCATTATATGGAGCAGAGCTTTTAGCGGCGGGCAGGCCTTTGCTATAGATCCATCCTCAAAAAATATACTTGCAGCCCGCTGATGAGCATTGACTATATTTTCCATGCTATCGGCAAAAACATTCATATCCTGTAGTTCTGGCTTTAGCATTTCGTCGGAAATCACCGTATCCGGACTCGATAATATCCTGCCTAAAAATGCCGACACAAATTTTTTTGTTATGCGATAGCCTAGCCTACTGCTAGCAATGGTCTTACCTCTATGTACCATGTCGCTGCATCTTTCCAGAAATCCATTTTCTATAAGATAGGCCGGATCCCTCTCCATGGCTGTCATTCGACACACTATCTCAGGAATCAGATAGGATATATCGTGGCCAATCCTAAAGTTCGGACCAATACAACCTGCTGAAGATATGAAACCAGCATAGCCGGTGACAAGGAAACTAACCAAAGTATTGTTGAGATCTATTATTGTGCTCAAACAATTGAACGGCCCCTTGGTCATAACTCCTTCCAAGCCAGCACCGGTAGTTGACGGTGACTTTCCGGTCATATTTGAGGCAAACTCCATGAACAATTCTGGCAGCTCCAAGTAGTGCAATGGGCTGTGAACACATAGAGGTTTTATTCCTTTCTCTGGAGGATTATTCCTGCGTCCGGCAACGACCACATCCACCGCATGATACACATTTTGATTACTGGTAAGTTGGTTGACTAACCGTGCACCCATGGTCATTATATGAATGGCTCTAGGATCTAGAATATCCTCCCTGGTCTGAAGATATCTTGGATTTGTACTGAATTTACCATCTGGCATCTTTCTTAATCTGGATGGACATACCACATACTTTGGTGACTCATCGCTATTCAAAAAACTCAACAGAAACTTTTGCATCGGCTCGGTGTATTTGGAAAACCCGATGTTATCCTTGGCCATCTCTGCCACCTCAGATTTGGTAAGCGGATGGTAATTACATAAAAAGGTATCTGGCAATGTCATATCCAATTCAGCACCATTATCATAGCCTGGTATAATCGCATCGTCTGGCCTTTGATATAACCTGAATTCACAGTTTTCAACAAATTTTACCGACTTGAACGGCTTATTCAATCCAGCCAATTTACTGGTTGAAACCACCGTTGTGGCCGTTATATCGTCTTCCATCTGTATTTTTTTGGCTGGGTAAAAATCGTGACGTAATGTAAACGTCCTCCAGTATTTATCACCAATCAGTCCAATCCTAAGGTAGTGGGCAACCAATTTATTATTCAGATACTTTAGTTCATTGCCATTGGTACCATTTATAAAATCCACCGAAAAATACTTTCGCCAATCGGTTCCCCAACTATCACGATAGTGTGCTTTCAACACATATAACAGATCCTTTATATGTGGAGGGATAGTTCTCAGCCAAGAATTATGTTCATTGGAATGCTCTTCATTCTGGGTAAACATCTTTATGACCGAGCCCAGGGAACGCCTTCTATCTAAAATAGGCAAATCCGCCTTTTTATTGATTTTATATCTGTTGCTGTAGTCATGTCTTATGATATCATCGACCGCATCGCAGTCTTTATCAAATTCTACGCTGACAACACTCCCAAGTAATATGTTGTCAGAAATAGATTTAGAAATCTCTGACTTACCACCGCCTGACACCGTTGACGGTTTATGGCAAAACACGCCATCGCCCCGGGTACCGATCATTCGCCAACCATCACCACCTTTTGGTCTAAGCAATTCGATCTGATAGCCACAGGGTAATATATAAGTACAACCTGGCACAAGATTTATAGCCTTTTTGTGGCCGTTGAGCGACCAAGAAATTTTTTGATCCATCATCGAGAAATGGGCATCCTCTGGTACATATATTATATCCTTGAACTTCCTGTCGACGGCATAACCATCATCCTTTAATATGACTAAATTGCCATATTCTTTCAAAAAACGCTGCATGGTTTGATTACAATGCTCTATATAATCCATCGAGAAGTCATCACCCAGATCGTACCTTGCAAAAGCAATTGCGCCACCTGAATGTTCTTCCTCACAGAGCCCCATAAGATTTGCCGAATAGCTTATATGGGTTTTTATTTCCTTTTTACCATAGCCGTTATAGCTATCAGCGATGATCGAAATCACCACACCATCATTGGTTCTCGCCATTATTTTGAACGGTTGCCCGTCATGATATAATTCGTCTGCTTTTTCCCAACACATACCGTCACGTTTTTGTCTATCAGTGGCTTCCGAAACATGTGGCAGCCCAAGTTCCTTTTTTGTCAACTGGGTAAGATGAGGAGCAACGATTATGCAACCGGTATGGCCCGTCCAGGAATCTGGCATGAAAGCTGCATCATTTTCAGCCAGAAATGGGCAACCAGCGCTGCCAAAAATGCTCTCGACCATATCAAGAAAATTGACCAGGGAACCGGGTGTAAAAAATCTTACTTCCATCCACATCTCATTGCAATAACCAGGAACCTTCGGGCATACTATTGGCCTGAGATAGCCAGATACAAAGGTATAAGCTTTTTTAGGCTGTGTGGCTGTGAATGGCAATTCCAGTAACTGCTTCGGTGGATTACAGGCGTGTTTTAGCATTCGACAGAAGGCTAATTTCGGTACAGCTAATTTATCCGCAGGGACTTCTAGGCCTCCTTCCACTATATGGAACACGCCCTTGGTGGTGCGCCTATCTATCCTGGGATTATGCAATATGCCCTGATGGACCCGATAGGAAGAGATATACTCTGAGTGAAACTCATCGGCATCCGGTGGCAGCGAGAGAACCCTTGAAATACCATGGCGATCGACGGTAAATGTTGAACAGGGAAGCCAATCATGTTTTTCTTCCACCGGCAAGTCCTTTAAAAACTCATCTAAAAATGCTATAATTCGTTGATCAGCAGGACAATAGTTGCCATGTTGTCGTAGGCGCAATTCATTGACCATCGACAATAATGGCGCAGCCATCTTCGTTATTGAGCAATCTTCTTTACTACCAAAACATGGTTGCCCTATCGCCAGGAGCATAAGATTTACATATTCCAAAAGAGATTTATCTTTAAGAATTTGTGATTTCTCATTTCCATTTATTCCAAGGGAGTTAATTAGATCCATAGGCAAAAATTAATAGCCTAGGATATTAAATCCAGCAAAACTATCAATTGGAAATACCAAATTGAATGAAATTTTATGAAAATGAACAATCCATTGGGACTATTTGACCTAGATATTATACAAAATAATGAAGCAGTCATTGGTGTGGATGAAGCCGGTCGAGGACCACTGGCGGGACCAGTTTACGCCGCCGCAGTAAAGCTTCCCATGGTTTTTTACAAAAATCTATCCAAATTCCCTTGGCTAAACGATGTAAATGATTCTAAAAAAATCAGTCCAAAAAAAAGAGAACAGCTGTTTACCAGCATAGCCGAAGCTAAGAGCCAGGGAGCCCTATCCTTGGCCGTCGGCAGTGCCAGTGTTAAGGAGATAGAAAATCTAAACATCCTTGGAGCTACGGTGGTTGCAATGCAACGCGCCCTGGAGAAACTGAACAAAACCAATGCCCTAATTCTTGTGGATGGCAATAAACTGAAGGCCCTTAGATTCAACCACATTGGGATTATAAAAGGCGATGGCAAAAGCCTGGCCACTGCCATGGCATCAATAATAGCCAAGGTATTGCGTGATAAATACATGGAAAACCTAGATAGGCTATACCCATCCTATGGATTCGCCAGGCACAAAGGCTATGGAACAAAACAGCACATCGCCATCCTGAAAACCCAGGGACAAACCCCGGCCCATCGATCTCTGTTTATCAGAAATATCATAGACTAATGGGTTCGATAAGTAACTGAGCCTCAAGGCCTGGAAACTTTTCAGAGAAGGTATGGGTAACCGGTGTAGTGCGTAGAAGATGGCTAACCATTCCCATTTTGGCATCCAGATTATCAACCAGTGACACAAAAACCGCCTCCGGCGTAGATGGCATGACCACTGCACCGTACTCCGGTCTACCCTGGTGGCTAAGTATTATATGCTCCAATCTACTTAATAATTCTGGATCCAAATCGTTTTTGACACCGAAGTGCCTGACCAATCGATAGCCCAGTATCACATGACCTTGAAGAATTCCAACCTTTGTACGCTCGATGGCCGTATCCCCGGTATACTCAGCGACTTTGCCCACATCATGGAGTATCATTCCGGCCAGAGCCAAATCCCTGGGCACATCACCATAAAATTTTAACAAAGCCATACCGCTACGGGTTACATGCACCGTATGTTCGAGCAGGCCATTTTTGTAGGCATGATGCATGGTTTTAGCGGCCACACTATTGACAAATGCGTCGCCCAATTCATCCAATACGTCCACCACCGTATTTCGGAGCTTCTCGTTGAAAATCAAGGCGATATAATCTTTTAGTTCTTCGGATAACTTTTCCACGGATTCCTCCGAAGCCATTGTCAACCGATTCCTCCAATCACCTTCGACTATTTCCTCTTCGGTCAATTCTCTCACCGAAAGAATATCAGGACTAAATGTGCCGTTATAATGCCGGCTCATCCCTTCCAGAAAAACTATCGCACCAGCATTACACCAACGAAACAGACTAAATGCCACTGAGCTCTCAAAGCAGGTAAGACTAAAGCTAGAAGTTTTGTCGCCGACCTCGATTTTCAAAAATTCGCTGCCATTCTTCGCATTTCTAACATCGATTTTTTTCACCACTAAAACCGATTTAAACACAACGGCTTTGCCTTCCGGCAAAGAACGTAGTTCCAAGGCATTCGAGTATTTTTCAATCATGTCAAAACCCTAACCCGTGGAACATATAGCTCAAGAAGTTTTTATAAAATTTCATTCATTTCTGAGCGCAATGGCTGGTTGGACGCGCATCGCCCTCCAGGCCGGAAATACTCCGGCCAACATACATATAAACACTGAAAATAGAACGATAATGGTAATTTCGTATCCGGAACATGCCACGGGCAGATAGACAAAGTTCGAAAATTTAGATAGCATCCAGGAAGAATTGAATATTTTTGCCATCAAATCGACGATGAAGTCCCTGTATCGCAAAACAAGCCAGGCAAACAGGCAACCTAAAAATGTTCCGCAACATCCTATCAATAACCCTTGGATAAAAAAACACATGGTAATCTGAAATCTAGTTGCACCTAGGGCTCGGAGCAATCCTATCTCCTTGGTTTTTCTTACCACAGAAGTCATCAATGTGCTGGAAATAGAAAACGATGCCACCAATAATATGAACATCAATGTAAAAAACATCATGGTTTTTTCCAGCTGTAAAACAAACAGTAGATCTTTGTTCAACTCTTTCCAACTGAATATGGTTACAGCACTAGGCAAAACAGATCTCATCCGGCGAACAAAGTCATCAATAGATTCTCTGACGTTCAACTTTATGACCATACCATGAATACCACTGCCAAGATCACATAGATCCTGGATGAAAGGCAATGAACATATTCCGGAACCATTATCTACATAATTCACGCCGGTTTCAAAAATACAACCAACCCTAACCTCTCGTGGTAATTGCACATCGTCGCTGCCAATGGTTGTAATCATTCGAGGTGAATAAATATCTACCATATCTCCAACTCTCAATCCAAGCGACCTAGCCAGACCAGATCCCAGGAAAATCGTCCCGTCATCTAGTTCATCGATTTTTCCTGATTTCACAAATCTTTCGAGAGCCATGACCTGGCATTCCTTTCCAAGATCAACACCTTTCACCAATGGAAATGCAGTCCGATCCTCATAACGCAGTATGACCACACCCGTTGCATAGGATGAAACTGCTGATACCGAAGCATCGTTGGTAAAAAATTTTTCAAGAAATTCTAAATCACCAGTCATCGAGCTACATTCCACTCGAACCTCGCCCTGGGTATTGATTATATTGGATTTTGTTTGATTATTAAAGCCATTCATGACACTTTGTACCACAATCAACACCGCCACGCCAATCGCCACACCTACCACAGATACCAGGGAAAAAAACGAAACAATTTTCCTGAATGGAAATAAATTTCTAAGGGCTAAATAAAAATACCAATACATATCAATATCCGAATATTTTGATGCCCAGTTCGTTGGCCCGGTTCAGTACATTTTCCCTATCAAGGACAATGGTGCAATCGGATTCCAGTGCAGCGTATCTTATGCCGGATTCTATCATTGCGTCCAGTGTACGCATACCAAAAACCGGCACATCAAATCTGAAATCATGACCTGGTTTTGATGCCTTCACAAACAGGGCATTTTTGGTATTAAATTTACCAGCTCTCCGCAGCATACTGTCCGTTCCATCAAACTCTTCGACACACAGTACCGTACCACTGCTCACCACAACACCCTGGCCTATGTCTAGTTTGGCTATCTCTTTTGCCACTTTGATTCCATGATTTAGAATTTCCTCGGCCAGATCAAATTTACAATTAGTTAATGATCCGACGCTTACGATATCTTCATCCATAAATGAGCGGGCATCTAATACCTTAATTCCACGTTTCCCAATAAGTTCGCAAATAGAGCTAAAGATAGTTTCGGCATTTCTGATCTTTAATTTTTTCATCAAAAGCAATGCTCGCCAATCTGGTCTAAGTCCGTGAAATAGTTTCTTTGGTCGAATTTGACCAGCCATTATAACATAGTCGGCTTTTATGGTCTTCAATATCTTGAGTAATCTACCTAAATTGCCAACATTTACCACAAATCTATTCGATTCATCAAACTCACTAGACAATTGTTCGTCAGCCTCATCTTCAATGGCTATAAGTTTAACATTGACGCCGGATCTAATCATGCGCTTGGCACATAAAATCGGATAAATACCATTACCCGCCAGTAGAGCAACCACATTTGAATCGTTGAAATCATATGGCAAAAAATCCGAATCTAACTTGATATTACTACTTTTTTGAAACATTGTCATAGGCAATGCGTGAATGTAACATATTTATCATAATTGAATAAAGGGCTTTTCTAAGTTCATTTATCTCTTTTAAAGTCATCGAGCAATCATCCAATTGATTGCTATTCACTTTCTCTTCAATAATATTATCTACCAGATCTTTTATCGACTGGGGATTCACGACTTTCATAGATCGACTGGCAGCCTCCAGCGAATCTGCCACCATGAGTATGGCAGTTTCTTTAGACCTGGGTTTCGGACCATCATACCTAAAAACTGCTTCATCTATGGTTTCTGCAGAAAAGGTCGTTCTAGATTCATTGGCCGATCCTGAATTAGATTTACAGTCATTCTGCTGTAACGCCTTATTATAAAAATATCTTATTATAGACGTGCCATGGTGTTCTCTTATGCCATCTATAACCCTAGGTGGGATATCAGCCTGTTCTGCCATTACAATACCATCCCTTACGTGGGTTTTTATTATTATGGCACTGATAAATGGGGTTTTTTCATCATGAGGGTTATAGTCTGCTCTCTGGTTTTCGGTAAAATACCCAGGTTTTATCACCTTTCCTATGTCGTGATACATGGCAAATGTCCTGCATAAAAATGCATTTGCATTCATTGCCATGGCAGCCTGTTCGGCTATATTTGCAACAATCAAACTATGATGATAGGTTCCTGGTGCTAACATCTGCAATTTTTGCATCAATGAATTACTATGGTCGTTTAATTCTACTAGCCTTATGTTAGTACAACAGCCAAACCATTTTTCGAACAATGGCAAAACACCCAGCACAAATATGCTCGTTGTAATACCAGTTACAAAGGAACAAAATACTTGTCTTATGCAAAAAAATGACTCAAGGTCTTTTAGCAGAAAATGAAAAATTGGAATAAACGAAAAAACCGTAGGAGCACAAATTCCTGTATACATAACCTGCGACCTTAACGATGCCCTGCGGCAGTAATAAGCCGAAGTAAATACAGTCAATATACACATCAATAAAAATTCTAAGTTCTCAGCAAGCATCATCGAAAAAAGGACCGAAGTCAAGCCACCTAATACCACACCCACATAGGTTCGAACAAGCAATGTGCCTAATATGGTATTCAAATAAAATGGACTAACATAGGGTAGCAATCGGACAAAAATATCCGAATTCATGAAAAACCTTATCTCCCCTATCTGAAATATTCCCCTAATTATTATCAAATTAACGACTAAAATCGTCACTATTAATGAAAAATTTTTAGATAAATCTACGGACTTGGTCGGCGACATCTTGAGACATAAGAATCCGATAATCAGTATACAAAATATCATGAACAATTTTGTCATAACCGCTGAATTTATACCAAACCACATCGTATTTTCAGCATTGCAAACCTTACGATAGGCCATCAATCGTTCACGAACATCACTTTTCACAACTGTACCTGCTTCAACAATGACGTCTCCCACATTTACAGTATCGATTACAGGCTTAACCTCCTGCATGACTTTAAAAATCTTTGCATTGGTCGCGGTTTCATCATAGGAAAGGTTCGGAGCTATACCAATTTTCACTATCCTTAGCAGCGCCTGTTTTAATTCAAATGGAACATCCATGGATTCCAGCTGTATTCTCAGGTATCTTAGCGCTTCTTCGGTGGACCGTATATGAGCTTTTTTCATCTGTCCACTTATCTCAATGTTTATCAGGTAGGATTCATCTTTGTTTAGTAAATCACGGTCACTATAGACACCATCACATAGGATCTCACGAACAATGGATAGAGCTTCGAGAAGTATGCTAGTACGACCACCGTCATCAATGGATTTAATCAATATGTCTATGTCGTTCCAGCTCAACATCAAATGATTTTTTTCATTAAAATTTCTTACAAATTCTCTTAATTCGAACAAATAGGCATTGCCAGTTTTTTCTTCTCTAACAAATACGTCAAGTTCATCATCCAGGTCAAAAATTTGTTTCTCAAACTTATCGTAGTTAGCAAGACTCAATCTATAAATAGGAGCCAGTTGATTCCGCTTTTTTTCTTTCTCGATGGTTGTTTTTGTATCGTTTACATATTCGAATGGAACCTCGGCAATCACCGTTGCTTTAGCCTTTTGACCTAGGACAAACTGGATGACAAACATATCCCTGAAGGAAAAACATATCATGGTTATGATCACAGTTAATACCAGTATAACCAAGATAACAGAAGTCTTTATAAATGGAAAGACACCACCTGTTCGTTTATTAAATGAACAATAATCTTCTAGTTCTTGGTAAATTCTAGTCTTTGACTTTCTGGTAAACCACATAAGTTACCGGATAACCATAACCTAACTTTAATAAACTAATCTACAAGCTTATTATGGGATCATGTAATCCAAATTTATTTCTTAACTCGTTTAAACTAATTTCAATAAGTGTTATATTTCCATCGGGATCGATGATATAGTTGTCACTGGATAGCAATAACTTAGCTAACTCCATCAGTTTTTCTACTCCGTCATAAATTTTGATATTGATGCAGGGGCAGGCTAACTTTGCAAACCATTTACTGTTCAGTGACAACGGCAGACTTTTTTCACTGACAACACCAGAAATGACATCCAGGAGCAATTTTTCTACCAGTGTTTCGTCCAGCCATTGAGGTACGGCATCGATCCTGCATAAATCCTTACCAAATCGTTCAATCCCAATGCCATATTGCAGAAACAAATCCATAGCTTTGTCCAAGATTTCACACTCAATTGTTGGTATCTGGATAACCCTCGGTAATAAAAGACACTGAGGTTCATTGTTAATCTGCTCATGGAGAAATTGCTCGAAAAAAACGCGCCTTGATGCTGCCTTTATATTCATAGCCCATAGGCCATTGATCGACTCAAATATTGCAAATTGGCCAAAAACCGTACCGACAAACGACAATTCTGAATCTATATTTGAAATCTTCTGCTCTTCATTTGACTCAATAATTCCTTTGATATTAGGCTGTCTAAAAGGCAATTGTAAACCGTTTCTATCCCTGTTCCAGTTAAATTTTATGCTGGTTTCTTTTATTTCACCCGGTGTATAATTGGTAAAATTGTTACCATAAAACTTGGCCTCATTGACAACAGACTTTGAAGATAAAAACGAGTCGATTGCCCCATATATGGTTTTCTCTACAAAAGTTTTTATCATATATTCATTTTTAAACCTTACCTCCCTCTTCTGTGGATGGACATTTACATCCAGGGTATTTTTTGGAAAATCTAACCAAATGAACGCCACCAATCCCTGCCAATTTGGTAAAAAACCCATATAGGCATCTCTAATTGCTCTATTTATAATTGAGCTTAGAACCTGTCTTTTATTTACGAAACAGACAATTTCATTTCTATTAACATTCGTACATGATGGAATTAGTAATGCTCCTTCGATTGTCATACCATCCCTATTATCTCTAAAATCAAATAGACAATCGCTATAAAAATCTCCATATAGCTTAGAGATTCTGCCACTCCACGAGTCCATTTCTGGTGAACAAAACAGTAATTTACCATCCTTGTATAGCTCAAACTTTACAGCACGCTCGGCTAGAGCAAATGCCCTCATCACTCTTACTATATGTATGCTTTCGGTTTCATCGGATTTTAGGAACTGTCTGCGGGCTGGTAAATTATGCAATAATCCACTCACTTCAATATAGGTGCCCTGGGCCAATCCACAGTCCCGAATATGCTGAACCTTTCCACAGTGGATCAGGATCTCTGTACCAATATCCTGGCCAATCTCATTGGTCCGCAACAAAAACCTTGAGACACTGGCAATTGACGGTATGGCTTCGCCTCTAAACCCAAATGTATTGACCGATTGTATATCTTCCACCGAGGCTATTTTGCTCGTGGCATGCCTGACAATGGCCAATTCTGCATCAGCTCTGGCCATGCCAACCCCATTATCTTCGACGGATATTAAATTTTTACCACCAGCTGAGAATCTGACGATAATTTTAGTTGCACATGCATCCAGGCTATTTTCTACCAATTCTTTGATAACTGTGGCCGGTCTTTCGACAACTTCACCAGCAGCAATCTGATTAGAAACAAATTCCGGTAATATTTTTATTTTTGGCATATTAAAAACACAGCTTCCAATCATCAATCATCTTACAATTACGTCGACCAATCGGCCACCGCCATATTTCATATAACATCTTGGATAACAAGTCAAAAAAATCATGAATTTTTATAAATTTATGATAATCTCGATGATTAGATTTTGGCACAAAAAATAATTTTTATATTGCTATTTGATAATATTTTAAGATAGTTATTAACGAATTAGTTGTGTGGATAGTATTGAAACAGTAAGTCATAATTCACTGAATGGAATTAGCGAGGCTGTGGGTCCGAGTGAAAACGAAAAGGAGATCGTTGCCTTGGCTAAAAGTGGTGATGTGGCAGCCTTTGAAGTGCTGGTCAAAAAATACCGAGAAAGGATATATTCGGTGGTATATAATCTTGTGTCCAACACTGCCGATGTTTTAGATTTAATGCAGGATATTTTTATAAAGGCATTTCGTTCCATGCATAAATTTAAAGGCGATTCTGCATTTTTTACCTGGTTATACAAGATTGCTATAAACCAGGCCATGTCCTATCTCAGGAAACATAGGTCAAATAGATTTTTAGCTCTAGAGCAACTTGATGAGTCTACCCTTCCACCAGAAGTAATTGAAAAAATTACAGTGGAAAACCAAGGAGAGAGAAATGAATATCTTTTAGAACTACAAAAAATACTGAATAAATCTCTCCAAAAACTATCCGATAATCATAGACTAGTGGTTGTGTTATTTGAAATCGAAGGGCTATCCCATAGCGAGATAGCTGAAATAATGGGTTGTTCTCCTGGGACCGTTAGATCAAGGTTGCATTATGCAAAGATAGAGTTACAAGCATATTTAGAGGATTTTATCAAATGAGATTGTTTTTTTCGTCCGATGATAGACATCGTAAAAAACTCGATGAAAAGGTGTCGATTTTGCTACAAATCAAGAAGGCTGAAAGGCCATCTAAAGATTTTTGGGCAGATTTTGATAATCGGTTACATAGCAAATTGTTAGAACCAACACCTGATGGCAGTACCTGCATCGATAATGTGTGTTTATTTTTCATAGTTAGCAAACGGATGGTTCCTTTTATTTCCTACATAATGTGTTTGCTAGTCATACTGGTGGCATTCAATTTTCAAAATCACGATAATAGACCTAGCTTTAATAGCACTTCGGTGCTAGGTGCAAAGGACTTTGTTAGAAATGAACTGTCATGCATCAGTGGTTGCCATGATACGATATCATATACGTCTAACAGTCAAAATGCAATATGTTATGTCAGCAATTCTATGGATATGGATTCTTCCTATTGGACAAAACGTAATAACTCGTTTTAACCTATCTATAGATTTGTTACGAATGTTGTTATGCGTTATGTGTTTTGTATAGTCATATCGATTGTTATTTGCCTATCTAATTGTAATGGCGATACATCTGATTCAACGGCCAAGAGCTGTGGAACAGCCATTGGCAATCCAATCAACCCGATGCCGTTTTCTTTTGTTAGCGATGTTTTCTATAAAAAAAAGGACGCGGTCGTGCGAATCATAGGAATTCGCATTAGTAACAACGAAACATCGAGCGCGAAGTCCGAGACCAAGGATGACAAACAACCAGATTCAACCAAAAGTCCGGCTGGCAAAAATCCAGAACTCAGTAACAAAATTTTGTTTGGGTCTGGTTTTTTTATCGATGACATGGCCCGGGTTGTTACCAGCGCAATCATCGTCGATGATGCAACGAACATATGGGTAGAATTCAATGGGTTGTCATATGCCGCTGAACTCGTCGGGTCTGATCGCATAACAAACATAGCCATAGTGAGACTTTTAAAAAAACCTGATCATTTTGATATAATAGACATCACCGATGGAAAACCCAAAGGCAATGTATGCTGTGGTGAATTTTTAGTCTCGGTGGAATGTAAACTTGGACTGGATCCATCGCCAAATTTTGGCATAATCGTTGGCGAAAACTCCAGCTATGGAAGTACATCTTTCCCGGTTAAATTGACCAGAACCAACCTACCGATAGATGGTGGAGAAACCGGCTCACCGGTATTTTCTATAGATGGCACATTGGCCGGAATAATGATAGCTTCCCTGCCTGACATGCGTTCAAGTTTTCTCATGCCGGCCTGGACATTGGATCGGGTATGCAGCGACATAATTAAGACAGGTGGCGTAACCCATTGTACTGCAGGGTTTTTTGTCCATCAGCAATATACCCAGGAAAATGGTGTCCAAATTCTTGTCTCCAGGATTCAACAGGATTCACCTGCAGAAAAGGCAGGCATATTGATCGATGATGTAATTTCTGCAATAAATGGTAATAAAATTGTTAATATTGGAGATATAGCTAATTCATTATTCCTGCTGAGACCAGGAGATATTGTTAACATAGACATAATTCGCAAAGGAAATATGCTACAACTGCCAGTTAAATTAGATGACCAAAGCCATTTTAATTAACAAGAAAAAAATTCTTGAAAATCTCACATGTTAATAAAGATCTGTTTCATGTTGAAAGTTGTATTGCTTGTATCTTTGATATCTCTAGGTATGCCGATGGATTCCATAGCAAAAACCACCGATACATTTGGCTATGCCACTGCAGATCATGAACAAATAGAGCTATGGAAGGATTATCAATATGCTGGCACACTAAAAAAACCAAAAAAATTTCTGTTTGGGTTTTTTGGACTATTTAGTCCCGAAGCTAAATACGAACTTGTTGGTTCCAATGGTACTAGGGTTGCCTATGTGGAAACTTCCAAAGCGGTACTCCAGAGCGATATATCAAAGTTCATTGATAAAAAAGTGGTAATAGGTGGTAAAATACGGAAAAAAGACAACAACAGGATCATAGACGCTAAGTATATATGCCTTGATTAGCATAGTTTTATGTTGTTTTCCACCGTTACCACGTTAGCATAGGATCTGATGTTTTTTTCCTTCGAAAATGTTTCGATCGAGGCCATGGACTATGTTTTACCACCGGAGTGTGTATCTTCAGATTCAATAGAAGGCCTGTTACATAGCACCTATGAGCGATTGAGATTGCCAAAAGGGCGGCTGGAGTTGATGACAGGAATAAAGGAACGGCGCTTCTGGAAAGATTATAAAAAACCATCCGAAGCCAGCGCAGAAGCGGCAGACAAATTATTCTCTTCCGGCACATCACAGTTCAAGAAGAATGACATAGAGCTGCTGATACATTCTTCGGTGTGTAGAGATCGGATTGAACCATCGACGGCTGCCTATGTACACAACATACTGGGCCTCAGCAAGTCTGCGCAATTTTTCGATCTATCAAATGCCTGTTTAGGGTTTTTAAACGCCATACTCATCGCCGGAGGAATGATAGAATCCGGCCGGATAGGCTGCGCGCTGATAGTTTCTGGAGAAGATGGTAAGCCAGTGCTAGATAACACCATATCCATACTTAATTCATCTCGTTTTGATAGAAATGAAATCAAACCATATTTTGCGAACCTGACGTTGGGCTCCGGAGCCGTTGCTGCACTGCTATGCCACAGTTCACTTTCCACTTCCAGCCCAAGGGTAAAATACGCAAATGTCCTGTCAGATTCCAGTGCCTGCAACCTATGTGAAGGTGATGTTGCGAATAATTCACTAACCATGCAAACCGAATCCGAAAAATTACTGAACGCCGGCATATCATTGGCATCATCGAACTGGGAAAAATTCTGTAAATCATCCGGCTGGAATGATAAAATAATTGACAAATCTCTATGTCATCAAGTAAGTAGAAGACATATGGTAAGGCTTTATGAAACACTGGGATTAGATATTCATAAGGATTTTTCCACCTATACCTACCTAGGTAATACTGGTTCAGTAGCACTACCGATCACATTAGCCATAGCCAGATCAACCGGATTGATAAAAAATGACTCAAATTATGCATTGCTTGGCATAGGTAGTGGATTGAGCTCAATAATACTCGGTATACGTACATGAAAATTTATTTTATAGGAATCTGTGGGACGGCCATGGGAAATGTGGCGATTATGTTAAGTAAACTTGGTCATGGCGTATGTGGTTCTGATTCAAAGCCATATCAGCCAATGGCCGGACTGTTAGAAGCAAATAATCTCGAAATATATGATTCCTTCTCTGCCGCTAGAATTGAGTACCTGAACCCCGATGTGGTCATTGTAGGGAATGCCATACCCAGAGGAAATGAGGAAGTGGAATGGTTACTGTCTACAAAAAAAATACCCTATTGTTCCTTACCTGAATTTATTCATAGGGAAATAATAAAAAAACGACTAAGCATCGTCATAACTGGTACCCATGGAAAGACAACCACAACAACCTTGACCTCATTCATACTGGAAAAAAATGGTCTAAATCCAGGATATATGATAGGTGGAGTGCCATTGGATTTCTCATCCGGAAGCCATATTGGTGATGAAAATGGTCCATTTATAATAGAAGGTGATGAGTATGATTCGGCATTTTTTGACAAAAGAAGCAAGTTTATACACTATGCGCCGGATATACTTGTGATTGGAAATATAGAGTTCGACCACGGTGATATTTTTCGCGACATCCAGGATATCAAAAAATCCTTCAGCTATCTTGTACGAGTTGTTCCATCAAATGGTTGCATCGTCGCCAATGGTGATGACCCAAATATCAGGTCCATTCTTCCAGTAAACTGGACGAAATCCATATTTGTTGGTGAAAATGACGATAATGACTACCTGCTGAGGAATTTTGTGGTCAACGACTCGTTTACCACCTTCGAAATTGTTGAAAAAAAATCTGGCAGAAAAATGCAGATAGCATCGAGTTTATTTGGTAAGTACAATGCTCGCAATACCATGATGTCAATCATCGCATCGGGCTTGGCCATTTCCGGTGACCCCCTTGGAACTGACATCAGATGGCTACCGGATTTCAAAGGCATAAAAAAACGCCAAGAAGTGTTGGTCTCTAACGAAAAATTAACCGTAATTGACGACTTCGCACACCATCCAACTGCCATAAAAGTAACCCTGGAAAGTCTCAGACAAAAATACCCCGGCCATAGGATTATAACTTGTTTTGAACCAAGAAGTAACACCGCTTGCTCCAACGTATTTCAGAACGAGTTCATCGGTGCATTCGATGAATCCGACCATGTGTTCATAGCAAATGTATTTAAATCCAGAGAAACCACTCTTGATACCGCCAGGCTCTCCGAAGATTTAAACAAAACTGGTATAAGTGCCAGGGCACTGAACAATGAAGAAATTTTGTCGGCCCTGACAGAAATGAAATTTACCGAAGCTACCGTTGTGGCTTTCCTATCCAATGGAAATTTTGGTAACATACCGAAAAAATTTGTGGAAATTCTCGGCTAACATGATAAACAGCCATGAATTTTGGATATCATACCCGGTGGGTTAATTTTGTCTTTCTTTTTTAATATATTATAAATAATAAAAATTACTCTAATATTATGAAATCATTTTTCTGTTCACTTGCCTCAATATTTATGGGCTGTTTCGTACTTGCTTCGGCTACAACAACGCCTCAGGACCCAACTATACTATACATGAATCAGATAGCAGCCGTAGCCAATGATAGGGCAATCACATCCCATCAAATTGGAGTACAACTGTCGGAGGAAACCAACGGTAGATACAATAACAATCCAGATATGCTGGACAAACTCGGTCGAAAAATACTTCAGCATAATATAGACATGGAATTGATGAATAAAGAATTCGAAAGGATGAAGGGCAAAGCACCAGAACACTTTAAGGATAAGAGATTTATACAAATCCTCAACGAAGATTTTGGAGGTAACCGGGTGATATTCTCCGAATATCTTCATATGACCGGTCAATCAGCCAAAGCATTCAAAGATGATATACAAAAAAATGCCATATCGAGCTTTATGCTTAAGCAAAGGATTGGTCAACACTTTGAAGTAAGCCCACTACAGATAAAAGAATTCTACGATGCACATTATAATGATTTTTATAAAGATGCGGAAATAGACATATCTCAGGTAGCGATTTTCCCTCATAATGGTTGTCAGGATATCGATGCCACCATAGATGATATTTACAAAAAATTCTCAAAAAATGAAAATCTAAATGAAATAGTAAAAAAATATCACAATAGCTGCGACATATCAGTAACTCCACTTGGGAAAATTTCCCTAGCCGATGTCATCGACGAACTACGTCAAGAGGTCGGCTTATTACAGGAGGGCATGGCATCGAAGCCAATAAAAATCAAAGGACATTACATTATGATAATTGTCAACAAATGGATATCTGAAGCCCATCAACTGACTCTCCAGGAAGCATCCGATGATATAGAGAAAAAAATTTCCAAAAAACTCAGTGAAGAGCTTTATAATAAATGGATTGCTGGTCTGCGTGCTCGTTATTACAATAAAACCTTTATATAATGCCTGCCTGTCATGTTTAAATTTTTAATACGCCGAACATTGTATGCGATACCTGTGATTTTAACGGTAATAACCATAACTTTCTTTATTGTCAGAATCATACCGGGCGGACCTTTTGACATGGAACGGGAGGTTCCCAGCGAGGTAAAAGTAGCTTTGAACAGCTATTATGGATTTGATAAGCCATTGATAGTTCAGTACTTCAACTATGTAAATAACATGCTACATGGTAACTTCGGGCCATCCTATAAGTACACCGATTGGGATGTGACCGAATTGGTGATGACCAAGGCACCCATAAGTTTCGAATTAGCATGCTATGGACTGTTAATAGCAACCACATTTGGGATTTTATTTGGATCTATCTCAGCCATATACAGTTATACAAAAATCGATATTTTTTTCTCATCCCTATCGAGCCTATGCGTATGCCTACCCACATTTGTGCTGGGCCCAATTTTAGCATATATTTTTGCCATAAAACTTCATATGTTTTCGGTTTCTGGCTGGTCTGATTTTAGCAACAAGTTTCTACCATCAGTGACACTGGGCACGATTTATACAGCCTATATAAGCAAATTATCAAAGGACAGTATACTGGCAGCTATGAACAGGCCCTATGTTATCACAGCCAGAGCCAAGGGTCTTTCAAAACTAAGAATTTTTTTTATCCATGTACTACGCAACGGACTACAACCAGTCATTGCGTTCCTAGGCCCGGCCTTTGCTAGTCTTATCAGTGGAGCCATAGTCATCGAAACCGTATTCAATATTCCTGGCATCGGCAGGTTGTTTATCAATGCGATTTCTAACCGGGATGATACCCTGATCCTAGGTATTGTAAACTTCTATGCCCTACTGATTATTCTATTCAACACATTGGCAGATGTGGTTCAGGTTTGGCTAAATCCACGACAGAAATTAAGCTTATAGGAAAAGAATCTTGCAGTTGTTTAACAAATTTTATTGATCAGGTACAATTAAACCGCGTATGAGTGTTGAATCTGATCAAATTGTACAGTCACAAACACCAGGTATAGGTATTCCTTTACTAGCCTATGCCTTGTTTTTTATTGGCCTATGGTTCATATTGATAGCACCACAAAGGAAAAAGCAGAAGCGCCATGATGAAATGATCAAGGCTCTCAAAAAAAATGACCGCATATTGACCACCTCCGGAATATTTGCCAAAATTATAGATGTAAAAGACAGCATATTTGTGGTGGAAATATCAAATGGTGTTCATGTGGAGTTGCATAGATCATTTGTACATGCAAAATTAGATTAACATAAATCAAATGGTTCACATATTGTTATTTCTGTAATTATGGCTAGGGATATATTTTCAAGGTTAGCGTTATGTATAACGATTGTGTTGGTGTCATTTATATGTTTGATACCAATCAACGATCGAGTGTTCAACGATTACATCCAGCATCGCGCCACATCCAATAAAGAGGAATTTCTGGAGGTGCTAAAAGAAGCTCGAGATATTGTCGACAATAAACAGACGCCGAGCCTGTTTGTCGCAATAAAAGAGGTGGCAAAGGAAAAGCATTTGGATTTGTCACAATACTTCAGTGACCTCAACATAGCCGATGTCAAAAATTTGGAAAAGAAAAATTCCATAATATTGGGCGCGATTTTAAACGAAACCCATAGCAAGCTACGTAAAGGCTTGGATCTGCAAGGTGGCATCTCGTTCACCCTGGAAATTTCCGACGAAATAAAAGCCAAAAAAACCGAAGATTCTTTTATTAATCTTGATAAAACCATCCAGATAATGAGTAAGCGCTTGGATGGCCTCGGGGTGGCAGAGCCAATTATTCGCACCCGGGGAATCAACCAGATTGAAATACAATTACCTGGCCTATCAACCCAGGACAATCCGGAGATAATCGATGCTATCAAAAAGCCAGCGAAACTGGAATTTAGGTTAGTTCATCCTGATTTGGAACCAAAATCTGTCACCGACAGCGACGTTCCTCCTGGCTATGAACTGCTTGTGGAAGAATACGAAGACAAAAACACCGGAAAAATGATAAGCATTCCGATGTATGTTAAGCGAATTCCCGAGATGACCGGGAAATTCATAAAGTCTGCCATACCAGTTATTAACCAATTCGGTGGCTACGAAGTAAGTATCGCCATGACCGATGAAGGTGCGAAAAAATTCGCAACCATAACCAGGAATAATATAAATAGACCTCTGGCGATTGTACTTGATGGCAAACTTTGTTCAGCACCAGTAATTAGAAGTGAAATCGATGAAGGTCGAGCAAGCATTTCTGGTTCATTCTCCCAGCGCGATGCCATCGAACTGGCAAATGTGCTAAACAATCCGCTCGAGTTTGCATTAAAGCTCATAGAGGTTAACGAAATAGGGCCTTCTCTAGCAGAAGATGCCAGAATAAGTTCCATAAATGCTTCTATCGCAGGAGTCTCTTTTGTGGTACTATTCATGGTAGCCTACTACAGAACATCTGGCCTAATAGCAATCATCGCCGTGCTGATCAATACACTGATCACCCTGGCAATCATGGCCCTAATCAAATCAACAATTACTCTGCCTGGCATTGCAGCACTGGTACTAAACATAGGCATGGGCATTGACGCAAATATTCTTATATTAGAACGAATTAGAGAAGAATTAAAGCTGGGGAAAACCATCAAATCAGCACTGGCCTACGGATATAATAGAGCATTTTCGACCATATTCGACGCCAATATAACCACCCTTCTTGTGGCCTTAATACTAATTTGGCTAGGCACCGGACCGGTTCGTGGGTTTGGAATAATTCTATCCATAGGAATTTTCGCAACGCTGTTCTGTGCTCTGGTTTTAAGCCGTGTTATAGCCGAAGCACTTATCTCGCTTGGTTGGAAAAAATTGTTACCAAAATCGCTTTTCAACGAAACACATCTGGATTTCATGAAATATAGAAAATTGGCAGCCATTCTGTGCGGTGTTATAATCATTGCTGGTCTGTCCACCGCAGCCTATAGAGGTAAGCATATCTATGGCATGGATTTCTCCGGCGGAGACGAAATTAGCATTTCCTTTGACAAAAAAATTGCCCTGCAGGATATAGAATATACGGCCAAGCAAATTGGCTTAAAAGAAGTCTACTCTTTATATCAAAAATCCCTTGGTGGGCACTCAGAAATTCTCAAATTGCAAACCGAAGAAGGCAGGGGCGAAGCATTGATCTCGGCACTGAGGACCGAATACCCAGATGCAAACATCTCTATTATTAAAAGAGATAGTATCGGCGCATCGGTTAGCAGCAGCCTAAGATTCAATGCCCTACTGGCAATTATCGTAGCATTGATCGGCATTGTGCTATATATAGCATTCAGATTTGAAGTTGGCTTTGGCATAGGCGCTTTGGTATCAACAATCTATGACATTTTATCAACCATAGGAGTATACATCATTTTCGGTAAACAGTTTTCTTCTCCAATGATAGCTGCGATCCTAATGATCATCGGGTATTCAATCAACGATACCATTGTTATATTCGATAGAATCCGCGAAGAGTTGAATCTGAACCCAGCGCTATCTCTGCGCAATGTAATAAATTTATCCATCAACAAAACGCTATCGCGGACAATCTTAACCAGTCTTACCACATTTTTCTCAGCCTTTGCGTTGTTTTGGTTTGGCACCGGTGTGGTACAAAATATAGCACTTATGTTCATGATAGGGATCACAACCGGCACATTTTCATCCATTTTTGTAGCATCACAAATACTATTCCTATGGCACAATGGTAATCGCAAAAGCATGGATGTTGGTGAAAAGTTATTAAAAAATTCCTTAACCAAGGAATTATAACCTAAATTTAATTCAATTTGGTTAATCAAAATAAAATTCCGTGGCGGTTTGCCGAACTAGATGAGTATTATGTAAAAAATATATCAGAACGACTTAATGTAAGCAAAGTTGCGGCGATGGTTATGGTCAACAATGGTATTACCGACGAAGCCAGTGCCGCACGGTTTATTTTTCCAAAACTAGCGAATATAGCAGATCCATTTCTGATAAAAAACCTGGATCGTGCCGTCGAAGTACTTGATAAACATATACGAGCTCATTCCGAGATCAGCATCATAGGAGACTATGATGTGGATGGAATAACCGGCGTTTCACTTTTTATAGATATCATGCGCCGGTTTGGATTATTCCCAAAGTTCTTCATTCCAAGAAGGTTCACGGAAGGCTATGGTATTTCAGACGAAATAGTCAACCGGGTGCTGATCGAATCACAGCCAAAGCTTCTGGTAGCCATCGACTGCGGAACAAACTGTGCAAAGCAAATCCGCCATTTAACATCTCTTGGCATTGATGTGCTTGTGGTAGATCACCATATATCGAATGGAGAAATCTTTGGTGGATGTGTCATTGTTAATCCGCATATTTCCAATTCAGACGATGACAAGGAATCGCCAAACCTCTGCGCCGTTGGCCTGATTTTCAAACTTATGCATGCCTTCCTCAAACTGCGACGAGAGTCCGATGATGCGATCGCTTTTGACATAAAACTCAGTGATTATCTAGACCTTGTGGCACTTGGAACCATTGCCGATATGGTTCCAATGGAAGGAGAAAATAGAATTTTTACAAAATTTGGGCTGGAATGCCTTGCAGCAAAAAAAAGACCTGGACTGGCAGCTCTATGCCATGAATCTGGCATCCATGATAGAGAAAAATTAAGAGCTGCCGACGTTTCATTCAAACTCGCCCCACGAATAAATGTCTGCGGAAGACTGGCAGATGCTTCACTGCCCGTCGAATTGATGTTATCCAATGACACAAACTTGGCCAAAGAGTTAGCATCGACACTCGAAGTAATGAACAAAGAGAGGCAAAAGATAGAACATGAGATTATCATCCAGGCGTCGAAAATAATTGACACAAATTACCCAAATGCCCCGGGCTTTGTATTGTATGATGAAAATTGGCACTCCGGCGTCGTAGGCATTGTTTCAGGCAGACTCTGCCGTGATTATAACAGACCATGCATTATTTTAGGGAAAGAACGAGGTCTGGCCAAAGGCTCCGGACGCAGCATCCCACCATATAACCTGGTGGATATAATTTTAAAATGCCAAAAAAATATAGAAACCTGGGGTGGTCATCCATTCGCCATTGGCCTATCGCTAGCCGTAGAAAAAATAGATCAATTTCGGACCGGGTTTTGTAACGCAATATCAGCTTACCAACTGGGTGATACGGAAACAGCAATAAACGTAATATGTGAGTTGACACCAAATCAATTGGGCAATGGATTAATTCATGAACTCGATCAGTTACAACCCTATGGACAGAAAAATGAAGAACCAATTTTTTGCATAAGGAATGTGGTTATGACAAAACCAGAAATTTTTGGCCTATATAAAAACCATTTTAAATTCAACATACTAGGCGAAAACAACCTACCAATTTGCTGCATTGTTTGGAATATGGCGGACAATATGCCCGAGCTGAATAGATCCTTCGATATGCTTGTCAAGCTTGGCGCGGATACCTGGAATAACTCAAATCGTCCACAGCTCACAATCATTGATTGGCAATATACTAAATAATATTTGCAAATTTCCTAGAAAATTTAGATAATTCATAAGATGGCTATTATTTCGGATAAATACGATTCGATCATCATAGGCGCTGGATTGTCAGGGCTGGCCACAGGCATAAGGCTGGCCCAGTTCGGGCAAAAAGTCTTGCTGCTCGAGAAACACTATGTTATTGGTGGTCTCAATAGTTTTTACAATCGGCTTGGCCGGCGAATAGATGTGGGGTTGCATGCCATAACGAATTTTGTTAAAAAGGGTATTACCGGCTCGCCCCTATCAAAGCTGTTGCGCCAGCTCAGGATATCGCACGACAGCCTGGAGCTGAGTGAACAAAAATCATCAAAAATACTACTAAACCAGCTTGTTGTTAAATTTAACAACGATTTTTCTCTGTTGGAATCAGAGATCTCACGCCTATTTCCCCAGGCCATGGACAGATTCAAAAAATTGGTTGAAATGATCAAGGCATACAACCCTTTCGCTGAAACCTCGGATTACATTTCGGCTCGCAGCATACTCTCGGAAATTTTAAATAATCGAGAATTGGAAGATATCCTTCTATTGCCTACATCCTACTATGGCAGTGCCAGAGAAAATGATATGGATTGGAGACAGTTTGTAATCATGTTCCGCTCCATATTTCTCGAGGGGTTTGCCAGGCCCTTTGATGGTATAAAAAAAATACTTCAGCTGCTGATAACAAAATTTAACGAACTCGGCGGTGAAAAAAAGCTTCGTTGCGCCGTGAAAAAAATAGAAACGATCAATGGTAAAGCCAGTGGCGTAGTCATTGATAATGATAGATTTATCGAGGCCAATCACATAATTTCTACCATTGGCCATGCGGAGACAATGAAACTGTGTTACTCGGCCAACACCAACGATAATAAAATAGTTGGAAAACTTTCTTTTTGCGAGGCGATCGCCATGTTTGACGGCCAACCGTCGGATTTTGGCTGGGATGATACCATAATTTTTTTTGAGGAAAAAAACCACTTTGAATATCGGACTCCAACAAATATGGCCGATACATCCTCCGGGGTCATTTGTATGCCAAACAACTTTAACTACCAGAATGGCATGAAACTCAACGAAGGCATGCTACGAGTAACCGCTCTGGCCAGCTATGATGCTTGGAAATCAGCACCCATCGATGATTACAGCGAAAATAAATCCAGGTGGTTCAATGCATTGATAGACAAAGCCATCAGCATTTTAACCAGAGATCGCGAAGGGTTTAACAGGCAATCATTTCTAAAAAAAATCATAGATATTGACTTTTTTACACCGCTCACCATCGAACGGTTCACCGGTCACCAAAATGGAGCAATATATGGTTCACCAAATAAGATCTACAGCGGATTACTGCCAATTGAAAACCTGTACCTATGCGGAACCGACCAGGGATTCCTTGGTATAGTTGGAGCCATGCTGAGCGGCGTATCCATTGCAAACAACCACATTCTATCCAAATCATAAATTATTATCAATGAAATGCCACTTTTAGCTTGAGCTTGACCAAAGTCTCATTTTTTTCGTTATGTTCTAGGATGAAATATATTTTCATAACCGGCGGTGTTGTGTCCTCTTTAGGCAAGGGGCTCACGACCGGTTCCCTTGGAGCGTTGCTTGAAAGCCGTGGCTTCAGTGTATGTTTGCAGAAATTTGACCCATATCTCAATATAGATCCAGGTACCATGAATCCCTTTCAACATGGAGAGGTTTATGTGTTGAAAGATGGAACGGAAACAGATCTAGATCTTGGTCATTACGAACGATTTACATCATGTACTCTGTCAAAAAAAAATACACTAACATCGGGGCAAATCTATGAAGCTGTGCTTCAAAAAGAGAGGCGTGGTGATTACCTTGGCAAAACTGTCCAGGTGATACCTCATGTCACAAACGAAATAAAGGAAAGGATTTACGGTGCCGGCGAAGATGCTGATGTGGTGATAACGGAAATTGGTGGAACCACCGGCGACATAGAAGGCCTCCCATTCCTAGAAGCCCTTCGGCAGCTAGCTTTGGAATTAGGCCATGAAAACGTTCTCTTCATCCATGTAACGCTAATCCCCTATCTTCGTGCCGCTGGTGAACTTAAGACAAAACCAACCCAACAAAGTGTGGCGAAGTTGAGGGAAATAGGAATCCAGCCAGACATAATAGTTTGTCGCTCGGAAATACCAATAACCGACGACATGCGCCAAAAAATCAGCCTTTTTTGCAATGTTCCGCTTTCTTGTGTGGTAGAAGAACTTGATCTCACATGCTCCATCTATGAACTCCCCTCGGCTCTGCACAAAGAAAATTTCGATGAAATTGTTATTAAAAAACTCAACCTTGGCGGCTCCGAATGTGATATAAGTGCTTGGGAAAACATCGTGCGACGGCTGAAATCGCCGAAAAATTTTTGTAAAATAGGTGTCATTGGCAAATACACCGAGCTTCAGGATGCTTACAAATCCATACATGAAGCCCTAGTTCATGGCGGCATAGAAAATGACAGTGGCGTTGAGATAGTAAATATCGATGCCGAGGAAATTGAAAAAATGGGCTGCGACGAGCTGCTGAAGTCCATGGATGGCATACTGATACCTGGCGGATTCGGTGTCAGAGGAATAAATGGTAAAATTGACGCAACTCGCTATGCCAGAGAAAACAAGGTACCATTTTTTGGCATCTGCCTCGGGATGCAAATCGCGGCAATAGAGTTTGCACGCCATGTGCTAGGTCTACCAGATGCCAACAGTACCGAAATGGTTCCAAAAACATCCAACCCGGTGGTACAGATGATGAAGGCCCAGAAAAATATCTCGGACAAAGGTGGTACCATGCGACTTGGATCGTTTAACTGCAAATTGTTACATAAAAGCTCGCGGACATTTCAGGCATACAACACGCAGTATATATCTGAGCGTCATAGACATAGATATGAATTCAACAATGATTATTCGTCTCGATTTGAGGAACAGGGCATGATCGTTGCCGGCAAAAACATCGAGCTAGATCTGGTGGAAATACTGGAGTTGAAAGACCATCCCTGGCACATTGCCTGTCAATTTCATCCAGAATTTCAATCAAAGCCGAACAAGCCCCATCCCCTATTCAGTTCTTTCCTGAAGGCGGTCCTTGACAACAAATGAGCAAAAATTTCTCCGCTGCAATAGTCCTCGCCGGAGGGTCAGGCAAAAGATTTGGTAGAGATAAATGCGTAGCAATAGTGAATGACTATCCACTTGTGTATCACTCATTTAAAACTATCTTTGCCACCGGCTTCATGGATATTTTTGTGCTGGTCTACCACAGTGAAAGCCAGAAGGATTTCATCAATAAATACATAGAAAAAACCGATTTTATCTTTTTTGAAAAAGGCGGTGATGATAGAAAATCCTCCGTCTGGAATGGCCTAAATTTTTTAAAAAAAAATTTCCCAAAAGTCAAAAATATATTCATCCACGACGGAGCAAGGCCTCTTGTAACCGCAAAAAACATCATCGATTTGAACGAAAAAATAAAAAATCATCCGGCAGCGGTACTCTATCATAAAATCACCGACACCGTGATTTCATCGGAAGAGGGATGTGTTAACTATATTGATAGAAACACATTATATGCAATTGAAACGCCCCAGGCCTTTGATTTCTCTCTCATCCATGATAGCTACAAAAGCGCCATCGAAAACGGAATTGATCTGCCAGATGACAGCTCAGCAATCATTGATAGGTCCCAGATTCAATTCATCGAAAACAAAACCTGGAATATAAAAGTAACATTCCCTGGAGACCTTGGTATCGTCGGCGCACTGCTCTCCTGTGGCAATTTTAGTTGATTTAGTCAGCTAGATAGCTAGGATAAAACCATGGAAAGTATAATGATTATACCGGTCATGATTACTGGGGCTCTTATGATCCTTATGATCCTGTCTGCAACCCTGTTCACAGTCGAACAACAGACCTGTGCCATAATCGAAAGGTTTGGAAAATTCATCCGCATAGCCTATCCTGGACTCCAATTCAAAATACCAATAATCGACGGCATTCGCGCAAGACTATCGCTACGGATAAATCAGCTTGACGTGAATGTGGAAACAAAAACCAATGATAATGTCTTTATAAATATACTTGTTTCAGTCCAGTATCGTGTCCTGGAAAGAAAAATTTACGAAGCATTCTATATGCTGCAGAGCCCTACACATCAGATCGAAGCCTTTGTATTTGATGTAGTTAGAGCACAGGTTCCAAAAATATCCCTGGATGACGTGTTTGCTAAAAAAGATGACATAGCCGATGCCGTAAAGGTCGAGCTTTCGGAAATGATGGCTGAATTTGGCTACGAAATAGTAAAAGCTCTTGTAACAGATATAGCTCCAGCAGCCAATGTCAAAGCAGCAATGAATGAGATAAATGCAGCCCAACGAACCCGGGTAGCTGCCTCGGAAAAAGGTGAAGCCGAAAAGATACTAAAGGTAAAGCAAGCCGAAGCCGAAGCCGAATCTTCCATATTGCATGGTAAGGGGCTGGCTGGGCAAAGGCACGCCATAGTAGCCGGACTGAAAGATTCTGTCGAAGAATTTGTAAAACAGGTGCCTGGATTGACCCAGAAAGATGTGATGGAAACGGTATTGCTGATACAATACATAGATACACTAAAGGAAATCGCCGGCACTTCTAAATCCAATGTAATATTTGTACCAAGTTCCCCGGGAAATCTAGCGTCACTGGCTGACCAAATAAGAGAATCCATTATCGTAGGCAAGAGCCTAGAAGATAAATTATAGTCAAATTCCATACTGGCTGCCCGGGCAGGATTCGAACCTGCGACCAAGTGATTAACAGTCACCTGCTCTACCGCTGAGCTACCGGGCAACACAACAGTTTTTGCAATAAACGGCTGCGCAGGGATTTGTCAATGTTTTCCTAGGTGTTACTTCATATTTATTGCTAGCAACACCGGATAATCAAAAATAACATTCAATGACTATTTACACTAACTTCTGACAACACCGTATAATTTATAGCAGTCGATTTACCTATAACATGGTGCCCGGAGAGGGGGTCGAACCCTCACTCCATCACTGGAATCGGATTTTGAGTCCGACGCGTCTGCCAATTCCGCCATCCGGGCAAGCAAATGCCAACCTGCCGACTACAGTGGCATTTGCAAGTAAAAATTGATCCAGGCAGTCACCGGGTCCGAATAGCTGTTTTGCATTGAACAAATCAAGATTTTTAAGATTTTTTCAGAGAAAATGCCTTGTTATAGTGCACAAGAAAATTGTTTTTGTAGTTGAATTTTAGTACCTCATCTAAAGCGTCTAGAGCTGCATTAAGGTTGGCATCTGTTTCGTTTTGTACAAAAGTACTACAACACTTAAGCAAGTTCTCGAAAATCTTATTGTCTTTTTTGGTCATCTTATTAACGTTTCCTAGGTTGTCGTTATAAATACATTGCAGCTCATAAAGAATGCCTGGTTTGCTACTGCCTATATTTTTTATAATTCCTGACAGTTCTTGTTTATTGCTACTCTTAAAGGAATTCCAGGTTACACTAACGTTATCCTCTTCTCCGCTAAGACCCATTTGCCACACGTTGAACCTGGAAACAATGTAATTAAGAGTCTCAGTTCCAAGTTGTTGAGTATTTTGGGTAAGCTCTTTAGTTAAGGTTACCTCTATTGGTACGATCTTTTTCAGGCTGTTTTCTATCTCCTCTTTGCCTGGTATTGTATAGGTCGATGGAAGAACCACACTGTACTGAGAATAAACCCGCTTCCATTTGGATTTGGTTTTAATAAACTTTTTTCTGCCAGGTATAGGTTTTGGTTTTGATGATTCTGGCGAAGAGTTACCTGGTATTTTTGCAATAGATGTACTTATTTCTATTTCACCCCGATAAATAAGGCTTTTTATGTTGACAAAAGGAATAAGCTCGGAAGCCGTTAAATTATCATATTTTGACGCAAACCAACTAATCGAGTTTTTCATGCATCTAAATATTTTTTTGATCGATTCAATTTTAGAGTTTTTGGATTTTTCTTTACAAAGGTTTATCAATTTATTAGTAATATCTTTATCGACAAAGTATGATGGTATTTTTATAGTTAACGAAATGGATGTCCCGTCCTCGTCTAAAAACACGCTATTCGAAACATTATGATAATCACAACTTACGGTAACGTTTTCAATAATTCCTGGAATAGTGACCGTCATAGATCCGGCATATCCAATGTCACGAAGTTTCTGGTTTGCGCTATGAGAAAAACTTCCTTTTCTAGAATTTTTATCCTTCGACAACTCCAAAAGTAGCGATAGTTTCTCAATCTCCATGAACATCTTCCTAAACAAA
The DNA here is from genome assembly GCA_031283585.1 of Puniceicoccales bacterium. Lineage (NCBI taxonomy): Bacteria > Pseudomonadati > Verrucomicrobiota > Opitutia > Puniceicoccales > Puniceicoccales bacterium. The sequence continues at coordinate 99,668 of JAITBP010000003.1, read as the reverse complement.
GAAATTTCCTCTTCTGTTTTTGCTGCACTTCTTAGAATCGCCGCGGTGATAATACAGGCTTTCAAAACCCCTAAACGTCCTTCGGAGCCAATTAGATTCTTAGGAGAAAGGCTAGATTCATATTTATGTTTTCTCTTTGTCAATTCCTTTACTAAGGCTTTTTTAGCTTTTAATTTTTTATCTGTATCCGACCCATTTTCTTTATCAACCACGTAGCTAAATCCTATTTTTGAAATTTTACTCTTTTTTCCATAATCATCTTTGGCTTCCACAAGCACTTTTATATCCTGTGCCAATTCTGCCAAATCTGCCAGAGTAGAAACATAATCACGAAGGTCTCCTAAAAATATATAACTTTGATATAGGACTGGAATCTTGTCCTTAATAAGCTTGTCCTTAATAAAATTGCCAGAAAGATCATATTTTGAGCCTATGATTTTCTTAATATCTTTTATATTTAGATTATTTGCTGGAAAACAATCATCATTGAGCAGGGATAAAAAAGGATGCGATTTTTTGTAAATCGTACTTGTACAGCTTGAAGTAAATTCAAATCCTAACTCAATTAAACTGGTTATCTCTGCAGATATTGCAGCTTCCAATGTTTTAGAAACGCTCGACATGGCTCCTTCGGCCCGGGTAATTCGTGGCCAACGTATATTCACGTCAAAAGGTATAACCATAAGCATCTTTAGGAAATTTTCGACATCAGTACCAAAACAAGCTAACAATTCCCGTTCTTTATCCTGTAATCTTTGCCTACTCCCAGAAAGCTCATTAAAAAGGGCTTTAGAAATATGTCCTGGCTGATCTCCTGCCAGTAATTCACCTGAATCTAGCAGTTGCTCAATGGAGAAGAAAAGAGATGTGTAGGCAACCTCTGCACTAATGGTTCCAGAAAGAGAAAAAATATCACCAGGAACTTTTATTTTGACTCCAGCAGAAGCACCAATTTTACTAGATATTTCATACAAAGAGTTAGCTCCTACTCCTTTTTTCACCGAATAGCTTATTCCGGCGCTTAGGCTTACAACACCATTACTAGAAATATCTACCGAAACATCATTGGAAACACCTGCACTAAGCAGCTCTGATTCTGCATCACTTCTGAGTGTCTTCAAAATTTCTGCTGCCATCCCACTTGCTTCTACTGTGTTGATAATCCTTATGGCACCTTTAATAAACTTCGCCAGACCACCGTCGGCCTTAATGTTAGCATCTTTGACTATTAAATCATGAGCATCCAACAAAAAAGGTCTGATTGTAATTAATTTTTCAAAATAATTTTCGTAGCCATCTACAATTTCATGCGTCTTATTTAATTCTTCCAAAATAGAAGATAATTTATTTTTTAGCTCATCATTATTCCTGATGTCATCTACAATTCCAAAGTGTCCAAAAATGAACGGAGTATTCTTTCCTTCATTATCCGTGGTATTTTCTGGATTCAGATAAAACTCAATAACTTTCTTTATGGCAACAGCCAGGTTCTTTCCTTCAAATAGATCGATGACCAAAGGAGTTACGGTATCGTCTTCCAATTTTTCAAAACAATCCTGTGTAAGAGTAAACTCTTTACCAACCAAAGACTTCAGCGATTGTTCGTATTCAGGTTTACATTTATCTGAATCAATAAATTCACGTATTTCATCATACCGTTTTGCAAAGGATGTAGTTGAAGCACCCAGAGCGGTTACGCTAAATAACAAAGAACCCGCACAGATAAGTATATTGTACAAGATAGCCCTAGATAGATACATAATAAAATCAATTATTTAAAAAAATATAAAAACTACAATTATTTACGCTTTTTATATAAAATCATCGCAGTTAATAGGATTGGTGTAAATTTTTCAAGTCACAAATTTTTGCATTGAACAAATCGAGGCCAACTGATACATCCATCACAAATTTTTAATAAGTACAAAAAATTGCTGGAAAACTACCCTCCCCTATTATTCGCTCTGGTTGCTATAATAGTAGGAATAATTTTGTCACAAATTTCCTGGGGAATTTATATAATTTTCATTATTGCATCAGCTATTTGCATAGTACCTGGACCAAAATTAAATAGACTTATTCTGTGCCTAGTCTCTGTGATTTCCTACCTAAATGCTATGTGGCAAATCGATAGTGCTCCACCTAATCCTAGCCACCAGGCCAAACAACACCTGGAAATACATATAACCAAGGTCGCGACCAAATATTTTCGCTCTGGTCTTTATGCCTATGGCAAAGGAATCATAAAGGACGCTGAAGATAGGGTAATCATCGACAAACCCATATACTTTATGCTAAAAACCAATAGCGCCAATCTGTTTCAGTCCCAATCATTTAAAACCTATGCGGCCATTGAAAAAATAGACAACTTAGATAAAAACAATTCATTCTTTTCCTATCTGTACAGATCCAAAGTATTCCTCTATGCGTCGAATGGGACCGTAGAAAAAATAACAGACAACGGGACCAAATTATTCGAACTATACTTCATTGCCCATGAAAAAATCAACCAGGGCCTGACCAAAAATACAACAAAGTCGTTCCTCAGCATATTGCCAGGGATGCTCTTAAGCAGCAAAACAAATCTATCCAAAGAGCAAAAAAACAGCTTCCACAACACCGGTACAGCACATCTTTTAGCGGTAAGCGGTCTGCATATGGGAATAATAGGCTTTTCTCTTGAACTGTTGCTCAGAATACTTGGCCTGAGAAAAAAATTTAGGAGAATTCCCTGCCTGGTGATTGCCTTCCTATATCTTGGCATAATAGGCTCGCCGCCATCGGCTTCCAGAGCATTTATAATGCTATCGTTCTATTGGAGTGCCTGCTATTTCAACCGAAAGCCAAACACATTTTCTTCGCTTATCAATGCGGCCGTATTGTCTCTATTGGTCAACCCAGTACAATTGTTTGACCCAGGCTTTAGGATGTCCTACGGCGTAGCGTACTATATAATACTGCTTGGTGTACCACTGGCAAATAAACTAAAATCCTTTGTATCTATAGACAAATTTGTACCAAAAGACGAAATAACTGCCTCTTCTAAATTGTTAAAAAAAATAATCTATGCCATCATAGATTCCCTGGCCATATCTCTGGCAGCCAATATGGCAAGCCTACCTTTGATCTTTGAATATTTCGGATCCATAAGTCTGGTTGGCATATTGGCGAATATAGTAGTTATTCCCGTGGCCTGGGTCACCATCATCGCAGGAACTCTAACGATACTGTCATTACTCGTTAATATAGAAGCTATTACCAATATGTTGTTGTTCTTCGCTGGCATCGGCGCTGCGGCCATCGAAAACGTGCTCAGTGGCCTTGAAAAATACATACCGCTATTTTGGAGCTGGGATACCACAGCTTGCCACTATGGCACAACAATTTTCGCCATTGGACTATTGATATTACCATTTATTAGACCATATTTTCAAAAAATACAAAAATCATAGTTGCATTGTAAGTTACTGATAATATCCTTATTGAACATAGTTTGATATGAGTGGAGATTTAGCAGAACTTAACAATAGAATAAGAGAATCTTCCAGCTGGGTGTCGCTACTGCGAGATGAAGTTGGTAAAATTGTTGTCGGTCAACGATATATGGTTGACAGAATAATTGTCGGACTACTGGCCGGAGGGCACATACTGGTGGAAGGTGTACCAGGCTTGGCCAAGACTCTGTCGGTAAAAACGCTGTCGGATGCGATTAAAGCTGACTTCAAGAGGATACAATTTACTCCGGATTTATTACCAGCTGATATAATCGGCACACTGATATATAATCCAAAAACCGCCGAATTTGTAACAAAAAAAGGTCCAATTTTTGCAAACATTGTATTGGCCGATGAAATAAACCGTGCACCGGCCAAAGTCCAGAGCGCATTGCTCGAGGCAATGCAGGAAAAACAAGTTACGTTGGGCGAGGAAACCTTCTTCCTTCCAAAGCCCTTCATAGTAATAGCTACACAAAACCCTGTGGACCAAGAAGGTACCTATTCATTACCCGAAGCTCAGGTGGATAGGTTTATGCTAAAGCTCAGCATAGATTATCCAAGCATTTTGGAAGAAAAACAAATAATGTCATCCATGGGGAAAACGTCCCAGGTTCCGAAGGTTACCCAGGTGATTAGCCCTGAGGTGATATTGGAATCGAGGAAGCTTTTAGATAATATATACATAGACGATAAGGTATGCGACTATATCATAAATATTGTCTTCGCAACACGGAAGCCAAGTGACTTCAAATTGGACATGGATAATTTTATTCAGTTTGGCGCATCACCCAGAGCAACCATCGCCCTGGCATTGGCTTCTAAGGCCTGGGCTTTTCTCCAGGGCCGTGGCTATGTGACGCCAAACGATGTTAAGATCATTGGCATGGATGTGCTGAGGCATCGGGTCATAGTGACCTATGAAGCCGAAGCCGAAGAAATGTCATCGGAAACCGTGGTATCGAAGATTCTCAATACGGTACCTGTTCCATAAAATTTGATGATGAATAAATGACCTACAGCAACGAAGTTACTCGAAAAATACTGAAGCATGTTAGATGTCTTGAGATAAGCACTGACCGGCTACTCAATGACCAGCTCATCGGTACCTATAAAAGCATATTCAAAGGTCAAGGTATTGATTTCGAGGAAGTTCGTGAATATGCGCCCGGCGATGACGTTAGAGCCATAGACTGGAATGTTACGGCAAAAATGGATCGCCCATTCATAAAAAAATTTAAGGAAGAACGCGAGCTTACCATGATGATCCTAGTTGATATGAGCGGATCTATGGACTTCGGTAGCTCGAGAAGTAAGCGTGAGATAGCCACCGAGTTGGCCAGCTTATTTGCATTTTCGGCCAACAAAAACAATGACAAGGTAGGACTGATTCTTTTCACAAATATTGTGGAAAAACTTATCAAGCCAGACAAGGGAAGGAAGCATTCATTGCGCATAATACGCGATATTCTGTTTCATAAACCCACAGGCAATGGGACGGATTTTGTAGGTACACTTGGCTATGTGAACAATATTTTGAAAAGACGGTCGATAATTTTTATAATAAGTGACTTCGCCACCGATGAACTGGATCAGAAGTCCGATGACATGATAAGAGCTCTTAAACTTACGGACAGGCATCATGATCTGGTATGTATAAAGATAAGCGATCCAAGGGAGACGTTTATACCAAATATTGGGATCCTCACGTTGGAAGACATGGAAACCGGCGAGGTATTGGAAATCGACACATCCAACAAGACCTATCTTAAAAAGTATATAAGCAGGATGAAAGAAAAAGAATCATATTTCTGCGAAAAACTGAATAAGGCCAAGATAGATGTTCTAAGTATATCCACCGATGAGCATTATATAAAATCATTGGAAAATTTTCTCCATGCACGTAAAAAACGCCGAAACTAGGACATTAATTTTAGCTAATTTGTTAGATAGATCGTTTATTATCAACAAATTGCAAAATGGATGTTGTTTTATAAAATTATATAGACATTTAGGTCCCAATACATAAAGTTCGAATCAACCGTGGGTGTGGAACATAGAAGTGGATTCACTTTGGTTGAGTTACTTGTGGCCATGGCTGTCATAGGCATATTGGTCTCCATGCTTGTGCCAGCAACAAGTAGGGTCATGGAACAGGGCAGAAGAACGAAAGGTGCCAATGCTGTGGCCCAGATAGCTAAAGCCTATTTACAATTTTCAAGCATGAATGGTGAAGGTACGACCATTAACCCCGAGGAAGTGGATACCGTTGGTGAATGGGCCGTGATATTGGCCAAGGCCGGATTACTGAATGATGTCAGAATGTACCTATTCCCGGATGATACCATGGCCACCAAAATCACTTCGAAGATAATCTGTAAGCCCGATGGCAGTGTTGCCGATTCCAATTTCACGAATGCCATCACAAGTATTTGCGTTGCTGCCGGAGTTCCGGCCCACGCTGATCCATCAATCACACCGATAGCCTGGACCAGGGGTCTTGGAGCCGATGGCAAATGGGATACAACCGGTATCTATGGAAACAAAGGAGGATACATTGGGTTTCTAGATGGCCATGTGGAGTGGTTTAGTGATCTCGGCACCGGTCCATCGGACGGTAAGTTGGTAAACAGTGGCACCGGAACACCCACAAATAACATAGCCGAGGCACTTGGTGGCGGAGTTCCGATCCCCACATTAAGAGCGATGGCAATTGATTAATAATCATTTAATTATTAGTGAGTCTGATATCCGGCGGGCTGGCATAGAAGCTGTGATTACTTCAATCATGAACGCCAGGACTTGATCCATATCTAAATGGGTCGTATCTACTTTTATAGCATCTTTTGTAATGTTGGACTCGGAATAATCAATGCTGTCACGCAGGCAAATATTGTCACTACGATTATCATTAATAGAACGATTCACACGTACACCCCTGTCCGCAGTCAGAAAAAATTTGAAGTCTGCTTCGGGTAAAACCACCGAGCAAATATCCCTGCCTTCCATGACAATTCCACCGAAACCATTTTGGCGAGCGAAGTCCACAAGACTCTGCTGATATTTTTTTAAAAACTTTCTCAGCTCCTGATTTTTAGCAAACATCGACACCTGATCATTAACCAGGCCTGATCTTGCATCCAGTTGATCCCTGGTCATTCCATTGATTACCAGGTCAGCACAATTGCCATTTAGTTTTGTGTCCAGCACAGCCGAACCTAAAAACTCGCCTATGGAATCAAAATCATCATAGCTATTACCATCTCTAATCAACAGCGACGTTAGACATCGATAATGATTCCCGGTGTTTACATTCATACAACCAAGAGCCTCAGCCAATCTAGCCGCCGTTGTGGATTTTCCTGAAGCAGCCGTACCATCGATGGCAACTATAATAAAATCCTTCATCTGACCACATGTAAAAACAATCGCTGAAGATCATAGAATTCATCCATGATACCTGGCTTGGCAACCACAAGATAATCGAAGTCCTGCTTTAATTTCTGCTGGTTCAACCTAAAAATTTCACGAAAAATCCTTTTTATACGATTTCTGTAAACAGCATTGCCAACCTTTTTGCCAACCACAACGGCAAACCTAGCCCTACCAAGACCGGAATCATTCCCTAGGGCTTTCACTAAAAACATCCCTCCATCAAAACATGGCCGAACACTCCAAAAAGCTTTAAAGTCAAGCTGTCTTCTTATCCTTTGAGACTTCAGCAATCTATTTGGAGAGATCAGTTGCATGGGGTACTAGCCGACAATCTTTTACGGCCTTTACGTCTACGGGCCGAAAGAACCGCTCTGCCTCCAGAGGTAGCCATCCTTGCCCGAAATCCAAACTTTCTTGCTCTCTTTATCCTGGATGGGTTATAGGTAGGTTTCATAACTATGTAGGCATAGAAGCACCCAAAAGGGTTTTGTCAAGATTGATAGGATTAGATATTTTTTACTCTTTCTATGAGTTTCGTAGTACTCATACCATCAAGGTATTGGGTAAACTCGATCCGGCTACCAATTTCTGTGAGAACAACTCTTTCTTCCTCATTCAGCGTATCCATGTTATAGTCGGAAGATTTCACATATACGTCTGGGCGAAAGAGGCTTAGTTCGGTTGCTAAGTTTAGACCATCGAACAAAAAAACACCATCGACGCACTCCAAGGCAGCCAACATATAAGCTCTTTCCTCCTCATTCATAATTGGTCGGTTATCACCTTTGATCATTTTGACACTATCGTCACTGTTCATGGCAACCCATAGATGATCACCTAGTTTTTTAGCTGATTCCAGCGATAAAACATGTCCCACGTGAAGAAAATCAAAGCACCCGTTTGTCAGTACAACGACAGCACCGGACGTTTTTGCCTCATTACGTCTTCTAACCGCATCTTCAAACGAAGATAATTTATAGTTCACCATCTTCATATATTTGCCGTTCTACACGGCCTATTCAAAGAGTCTTTTACCCTATCGAGGACACCATTGACAAATCGCTTTGAATCATTGTCTGCCAACATCTTAATAATCTCAATGGCCTCGTTTATCGTAACCACCGGGGGTATATCCTGTCTAAATAACATTTCCGCGATAGCCATGCGCAGTACACATAGTTCCACCTTTGCGATCCTGTTTATCTGCCAATTTGTAGCGCATTTCCGTATGGCTGAGTCTATTTCCTCACGGTTAGATAAAACCAATGTAACCAATTCCGACGCGAATGTACAATCCATGCCATCCACATTCACCGCATCAAAGAAGGTAACAAATTCAGAGCCCACATCATCCAGATTTCTGACCTCGGCCATATAAAGAAATTGCACCGCCAGTAATCTATTCGCAGTCCTAGTACCGCTCCCATTCTCACCAACACTCAGTCCAAACTCACACATACGCGATGCTAATGTTAAACATTAATCAAGATGACAGGCAAGAAAATTTTTAAGATTATGAAATATTGTTATAAAATATCAGAGACAATTATTGGATTTTCCTGAAAATCCTTGCAATGGCTTAACAACCTACTTTGGTTTGTAGGCAAATATCTATGGATAAAAGTAGTTTCTGGGCAGGAATGTTTTGCATTATTGCGGCACTTGGCCTCATGCTCTACCACGGCAGTCAAATTAGAACCACAGCTGCTCTGCCTAGGCCTAGCGGTCCTGTTGGCCATGGTTTGGCGATTAATCGTACAACCAACAACGAAGACCTGGTACCGGTGGTTGATCAACAGACCATTTCACAAAAAGATAATGAGCCAAAATATTTCACCATAAAAAACGATAGCATCTTATTGAATCTAAGCAATCTTGGTGGCACAATCGAAAGCGTTTCATTTTTAAAATATCCGGTGAAAAAAGGCGAAACCGAGCCGTTTATTTTTAATAAGGAATCCGATATACCAGCATTGTCCCTGTCGATTTCTGGAGAAAACAGGAAATTTTTTACCAACGAAACGGTGGTCAAGCAACATAACGACAACTCCATATCGTTCAGCTATAAAACAACCAATGGCCTTGTTATCGAAAGGTCCTATTCGGTGCCTCGTGACGAAGAGTCTACAGAAAAATATCTAATAAAACATTCGACAAAATTTACCAACAATGGAACCCAGGCATTTGATCTCAGGGGTGTATTCCTTGAACTTGGTAGTTTTCCGCCAACGGCCAGCGATTCCACCGGAGAATTTCTAAATTTTGGTTACTACGATGGGCGAAATGTCCACTTCCTGAATCTGACCGACTTCAGTGCCAGCAGTGGCTTTCTGGGCCTGGGCCGAAGAGATGCTCGCGAAGTAATATCTAGCAAGTCTACGATCAGCTGGGGCTCTGTAAAAAACCAATTTTTTGCGGCGGTTTTGAGACCAAACACACCGGCCTGTGGATTTTTGGCCTTTCCTGCCAAATCCTACGATTACATGTCAAAAAGTGCCAAGGACACCGTGGCCGGATCTTTGGAATTCAACCTTGGCATTCTAAATGCCGGTGAAACCAAAATACTTGAGGCAGAATTCTATACCGGGCCCAAGGACTTCGTTAAACTGGATAGGCTTGGTCATAACCAGGATTTGGTCATGCAATTCGGATTTTTCGGCTTTATAGGGAAAATTCTTCTGCTGATGATGCGAGGAATTCATTCGATTATAAGAAACTGGGGCCTGACGATCATCATCCTGACGCTGATAGTTAAATTGGTCTTGTGGCCTTTAACCACGGCCCAGGTTCGATCATCTCGTCGGATGGCAAAAATCCAGGAACCTATGCGCGAAATAAAGGAAAAGTTTCGAGATAATCCGCAAAAACTACAGGCAGAAACAATGAAGTTGTTTAAAGCTAATAAGATAAATCCGGCCGCCGGCTGTCTTCCGATTTTTATCCAAATACCGATATTTTTGGGCTTATACTCCATGCTGAGGACTGCGTCAGATTTGAGATTTGCTGAGTTTTTATGGATAAAAGATCTGTCCATGCCAGACACATTGGGAAGGATCGGGGCCTTTCCGATAAATCCGTTGCCGTTTATAATGGGACTTACTACCTACCTGCAGATGAAGATAATGCCAAGCCCAAGCATAGACAATGTTCAGAAAAAAATGTTTCAGTTTATGCCAGTAATTTTCACATTTTTTTGTTATAATTTGCCATCCGGGTTGGTTCTATATTGGACAATTCAAAATTTATTCACAATATTACAGCAATTTGTGTTGAATAACAAAAACCTAGAGGTCGATCCGGCCGAGCCTGATCATGGTAAGAAAAAAAAGCGAAAAATTTAGGAGGAATTAATGTCAGGACATAGTAAATGGGCTACAACGAAAAGGCATAAGGCTGCCGTTGATGCTAAAAGAGGTAAACTGTTCAGTATTTTGAGCAAAGAATTGACCATTGCGGCTCGAGCCGGTGGCGGTGATTCCGAATTTAATCCTCGGCTGCGAACCGTTATCCAGAAAGCAAAGGCGGCAAACATGCCCGCCGACAACGTTAAAAAAGCCATCCAAAAAGGTACCGGGGAAATCCCGGGTGTCATCATAGAAGAACTTATGTATGAAGGATATGCCTATGGCGGCATTGGCGTGATTGTTGAAGTTACCACCGATAACAAGAATCGTACCGTATCCGAAGTAAGAAGTGTTTTTACAAAATGTGGCGGCAATTTAGCTTCCCCGGGAGCTCTAGCATTCAATTTTCAAAGAATGGGCCAATTCATAGTTCCGGCCAACGACATAACCGAAGACAAACTGATGGACATCGTAGTAAACGCTGGGGCCGAGGACGTTAAGAAAGAAGAGGATATTTTTGAGGTTCTGTGCCAGGTCAGCGAATATGATAAGCTTTCCCAGGCCTTAGTTGAAGCAAATGTAGCGGTAGAAGCCTCTGAATTGGCCTATATTCCCAATAACTACGTTCAGATCACCGACATCGAAACAGCAAAAAAAATCGTAAAACTTTTAGACAAACTCGATGAATTGGACGATGTCAAGATGGTTTTTTCCAATCACGATTTTCCTGATGAAATTTCCGATCAGCTTGATGACTAGGTTGTTGGTCTCTGTGCACGATGTACTTAGCTAGCCTTTCGAGGATGGTTTTTGCTATGCTCCCTGGGAATTGATAACCCAGTTGAATCAACGCGCCAAACAGATTACTTTGGAGAAAAAATGGAGCCAGGATTCTGCTACGCAAATTTCTCTGGGATCGAACATCGAAGAATGCCCTGAACACACCGGCCCAGGTTCCGGTATCCATAAATAATTTTTTTCTTTCATAATCGGCTTCATTCGCATAGGCAATAGCATCGGGAACCACCAGTGTTTTTATACCCCGGCGCTGGAGTTCCCGGATCTGCACAAAATCAGAAAAATAATGCGGGAAATATTTTGCTTTTAAACATTCTGGCCTGACAGCGCCCAGGGGTAACAACAACATCTGTCCTGGTGCACAATCGGTCTCATAGCATTGACTTGGCAGATCTTTTAATGAATCGCCCAAATACCTCCACCGGGGACGGCGGCAGAACTTGATATCTATGCCTGCCCAGATAATTTTTTCATCAACCGCATCTACCACAACAGGATGGAGAACATGCTCCGGATAGGTCTCGTGTAAATCAAGAAGCTGTTTCAATGTGTTTGTGGCCGGATGGCAGTCGTGATTCATCAGCAAAACCTTGTCGAAGTTCTCGGCGATGCAGTACTTATACAAAACCTCAACGGCCTTCGACCAGTAGAAATTTCCAGGAACGCCCAGTATTTTTTTCCGGTCAAACCTTATGGAATCTTCACCAAAAGCCGCACCACTATTGCTAACGACGATGGTTGCGGTTTTAACCCGGTCATCATCACAATTAGCTATGATGTCCAATGTATTATGGAACACATCACTGAATCCATGGACCGGTATACAAATAGCCAGTTTCATAAAATTTTCACCGACAGAATTCTAACAATTAATATAGCTATTGACAATATCTTATAGGCCTTGATATTCATACTAACCACCTATCGGCTATGTTATTAGTTATCACGGTGTGTAGTTGATTATGAATATTCCAAAATTTCTCATAGATTTAATGGCTGCAAGATCTCCATCGGGCTATGAATTCGAAGCCCAGAAGGTTGTGGACAGATACATGGATAACAAAGCCGAGGTGTACAAAAAAGATGTGATGGGCAATCGCTATGCCTATATAAATGAGGGCAAAACACCACTGCTGATGCTATCTGGCCATATGGATGAGCTTGGATTCCTTGTCAAATACATTGATGACAAAGGGTTTGTATACTTTGATACGGTTGGTGGCCATGATATCTCGATGATTTCCGGAAGAAGAGTGATTGTCCTGACAAAAAATGGACCGATCCACGGTGTCACTGGAAAAAGGGCAGTACACCTTTTGGACTCGGATGAACGCAACAAGGTGCCAAAAGCCTATGACCTATGGATCGATCTGGGCTGCAAAAATGAAAAAGAAGCCAAAAAATTAGTACAGATCGGCGATCCCGTGGTATATGACATGCCAGACGTGGCCGCCATTCAGGGTAAGGTGATTACTGGCAAGGCATTCGATGACAAAGCCGGCACCTACGTCGTAATGGAGGTCATCAATAAACTTATGGAAGAAAAATCTTCGTTAAAATGTGGCGTTGTATCAGTAGCTTCTGTACAGGAAGAAGTTGGTACTCGTGGAGCCATAACATCAACATTTTCAATCCGGCCTAACGTTGGCCTGGCAGTTGATGTGGGTCATGCCACAGATTTCCCTAGCTGCGATCAAAAGCGCTTTGGCAAGATTGAGCTAGGAGCAGGACCGATAATTGCGAGAGGCTGTAACATAAATCCACTGGTTTTCGAAAAACTGGTAAAGTGTGCTGAAAAGGCTAAAATACCTTACCAAATAGAGTCCGAACCAGCTCCAACCGGCACCGATGCCAGATCGATGCAGATTTCAAGAGGTGGAGTGGCCACAGGCCTGGTATCCATACCTCTTCGCTATATGCACACACCGGCAGAGACAGCCCATTTGGACGACATCAGCAATGCCATTAAGCTGCTATGTGAGTTTGCAAAAACCCTGACAAGCAGCGACAATTTTGAATTCTAATTTATTTAGAGGTCCGTTTTTATAGGCTGTGGCCTGGATTTGTTGTGGCCCATTGTTATGCTTTTAGAAAAAAAGAAAAAAGAAAAAAGAAAAATATAATTGCTTGGCCGAGCAATTATCTGACTCTGCCGGCCAGTTGAGCCATATGGTAACGTATTTTAGCCTCAAGGCTTTCGATTTTCTCCTGATCATAATCGCCCTTTGATCTTGCTGCCTCGAGAGCTTTTTCGGCAGCTTCTTTAGCATCTGCCACACTGTCAATATCCACGGATTTTATATCCACGGCTTCGTCGACCAACAGCAATAACCTATTATTCTCCAACTTCAAAAAACCGGATGAAACGGCAATGTCTTCACGGTTTTCATCGATGGAAACAACAACACTACCTGGCCATACCAGGGCAATTATAGGCCTGTGTTCCGGCAGAATCTGGATCTCGCCAAGAGCAGTAGGAATGGTCACCGAAGACGCTTCGCCACTAAAAACAACATCACCAGGAGTTATTATTTCCAGAAAAATCTGCATAGCTATTCCTAGGATGAACCAAAAACCTCGTCCACGGTGCCCTTCATATAAAAATTATTTTCTGGAACATCATCGAGCTTGCCATCAAGTATCATAGCAAAGCCTCGAACAGTTTCCTCAGCAGACACATACTTGCCTGGTATTCCGGTAAAAGCTTCGGCCACATGAAACGGCTGGGACAAAAATTTCTGAATTTTCCGTGCCCGGGAAACAGTCAACTTATCGGATTCGGACAGCTCATCCATCCCAAGGATGGCTATTATATCCTGCAATTCCTTATATTTTTGAAGTACAGCCTGAACCTCTCGCGCCACCCTAAAGTGTTCTTCACCAACAATGTTAGGATCAAGAGCCTTGGATGTGGACGCCAATGGATCCACCGCCGGAAACAGGGCCAACGCCGCGATCCGTCGATCCAGCACTATGGTCGAATCCAGATGGGCAAAGGTGTTAGCCGGTGCCGGATCTGTCAAATCATCGGCCGGTATATAAACTGCCTGGAAAGAAGTTATTGACCCATTTTTTGTCGACGTGATTCTTTCCTGCAACTGACCCATTTCGTAGCTGAGCGTAGGCTGATATCCGACCGCCGACGGTGATCGCCCAAGCAAAGCCGACACCTCAGATCCTGCCTGAGAAAACCTAAATATGTTATCTATAAATAGCAATACGTCCTGATGCTTTTCGTCGCGGAAATACTCGGCAATCGTCAATCCGGTTAGTCCAATACGCATACGAGCACCTGGTGGCTCATTCATCTGGCCAAAAACCAGCGCCACCTTGGAATTTATCGGATTTTTCTCATCGATAACTCCAGAGCTGCACATCTCATGGAAAAGATCATTACCTTCTCTAGAACGCTCACCTACTCCGGCAAAAACAGAAAAGCCACCATGACCAAGGGCAATATTGTTTATCAACTCAGTGATTACTACAGTCTTACCTACACCAGCACCTCCAAACGCGCCAATCTTTCCGCCTTTCACAAAGGGACAGATCAGGTCGATAACCTTTATTCCTGTCTCTAAAATTGTGGCACCAATATCCTGATCAAGTAATTTTGGAGGCTTTCTATGGATCGCCCAACGCATATCAGTTTTAATAACACCTTTTCCATCAATAGGTTCGCCAACAACATTCAGGATTCGGCCAAGAACTTCCGGACCCACCGGAACAACTATTGGCTCACCTTTATCCAGCACCTTGGTTCCCCGGGATAGGCCATCGGTCGATGCCATTGAAACAGCCCTAATCTTACCATCGCCAATGTGTTGTTGAACTTCTAGTATGAGCTTTCGGCCACCCTCTCCCAGATCAACCTCAAGGGCATTATATAGGTCTGGCATATTATCGTCATCAAACCGCACATCGACCACGGCGCCTATTACCTGTACTATCTCTCCTAACTTACTCATTATTAACTAACTACAATTAGCTGCCGCCAGCTCAATAATCTCATTGGTTATGGCAAATTGCCTGGATTTATTGTACTCTAATTTCAAGCTCTTCGACAATTCCTTGGCGTTATCCGTGGCAGATTTCATGGCTACGGTCCGGGCACTATGTTCAGAAGCCTTTGCTTCCAAAATACTTTGATACATACCATGCTTAATAAATGTCTTTACGATGGAATCAAGGATGCCTGCCGGCGATGGTTCGAAGATCATCTTCCTTTTATCTTTCACAAGTATTTCACTATCAATGCCTAGGAAATCGGTAATCTTTTTAAACTCATCATAAAAATCGACCATTGGCAGGATTCTTCGATAGACGGGCACATAGGCCAAAGTATTCTTAAACCCCGAATACAACACATCGCATCTACTTATCTCACCGGATTCATACAACTGCATAACAAGTTCACTTATGCCAAGGATTTCGTGAAATTCGGATATATCATTGATAGAAAAACTGGCCACTAATTTCCTAGCACAACGGCTCAAATAATTGGTGGCTTTTTTCCCAACGGCGATGAATTGAGCATCTTTTTCAACCTGAGCAGCTTCGCGAAATATATTATTATTCATTGCGCCACATAACCCTTTGTCGCTCGCCACAACAATCACGCAACGAGATCCCTCATCATTGATATTAAAAAAGCGACTGCTTTTTAATTTTTCAATACATGTTAATGACATACAGCCAATGATATCGGTTAATCCGACTATATATTTCCGGCTTCCAATGGCCAGGGCCTGGGCCTTTTTCATCTTTGAGGCCGCGACCAGCTGCATGGCTTTGGTTATTTTCGCAGTGCCATCAACTATTTTAATTCTTTGACGAATCTCCTTTATGCCCTTCATTCAACGTTCACCTGGGGTTAAGTAGAACAATAACACAAACATCCGCAACATTTTTACAACATTTGATGTAGATAAAATTGCTAGCAGACACCACGAGTGCTAGCATCGAAAAACGAACACACCCTATCATATAAATCGCCACTGGTCAAACTGGCTTCTCTCAGCTTTGCCAATGAATCTGCTCTAATCCCCTTTTGCACATACAACATCACGTAAATTTCCCTAATCACACGAATCTCTTGTTCATTAAATCCATGACGGTCAAGTAGTATCTTGTTAAATGCCTTTGTTCTAGCCGGGTTACCATCGGCAATCATATAGGGTGGCACATCCATCGTTGCCTTGGACATAGCCGACAGCATTGCATAGCTACCGATTCGGCAGAACTGATGAACTCCGGAACCCCATCCGATATTGGCATAGTCTTCTACCAGGACATGACCACCGAGTGCCGAATGGCTACTCATAATCACTCCACTGCCCACAACACAATCATGGGCCACATGGGCATAGGCCAGGAAAGCATTATTATCACCTACGATTGTGGCATGGTTCGGACTTGTGGCTGTATGTATTGTAAAAAATTCACGAAATATATTATTATCGCCTATCAATAACCTGGATTTTCCACCGGTGTATTTTAAATCCTGGGTAAGTCCACCGAGATAGGCGTAGGGATAGATAACGTTGCAACGGCCAATGGACGTATCTCCTTCCACCGTAGCATGATGCATAATGACCGAACCTGGGCCAATTTTCACCTGGCTGCCAATGTAGGCCTGGGCACCAACCTCCACATCATCGGCCAGCTGGGCTCCAGGCTCTATTATAGCCGTACTGTGAATTTTTTTAGCCATGTCACTCTTCGTGATCCACTATGGAAAACATCAATTCGGCCGACGATACGACTTTCCCATTAACTCTACTCTGAGCTTCGGCTATACCGATTCTGTCTCCGCGCCGCTTCAGTAATTTTACGCATATTTCCAATTGATCGCCCGGCACAACGGCCTTCCGAAATTTGACCTTGTCGCAACTCATAAAGTAGGCTAACTTGTTTTCAATGCCACCCCGGCGCATCATCAATAGGCCGGCAGCCTGGGCCATGGCTTCTATTTGAAGAACACCGGGCATCACCGGTTGGCCAGGGAAATGACCAACAAAATAGGGCTCATTTATTGTAACATTCTTTATGGCACGTAGTTCTGTATCACCAATGAATTCTACAACCCGGTCTATCAACACAAATGGATACCTGTGTGGCAACGTGTTTAGTACCTGTTTTATGTCCAGGCAGGCCTCTTCCTCGTTGATTACCACTGGACCAGCCGGCGTTTGAGGCATCTTTTTTTTACCCGTCTTTGCTTCATTGTACGAGTTGACAATGCCTCTTGTTAATTCGGCGTTCAAAGCATGGCCAGGCCTCACGGCAATTATATGGCCCCTTATCGGCATTCCTACCAACGCCAGGTCTCCTACCACATCCAAGACCTTGTGCCGAACGAACTCGTCGGCAAACCTCAACGGCTCTTTTGATAATATCTTATCGCCCTTTATGACTATTGCCGAATCCAAACTGCCTCCCTGGATTTTGCCGAGCTTCAGGAGCTCTTCGATGTCCTCATATATCGTAAATGTCCTTGCTGGAGCTACTTCTGATAAATAAACCTCGGGATCTAGGTCGATGGACAGATGCTGTGTATGTATGCCTCTATCATCGGAGGAAGTACAGGTTATTTTGAACCCATCGTAGGGCAAGGCGATCATCGAACGATTACCCCGGGTTACAGAAATCGGCTTCGTGATATCACAGTATACACGATCCTCCTCCTGTTCAATAGGTTCAGCTTCATTTATCAAATTAGCAAAAAATTTCGCCGATCCATCCAGTATCGGTGGCTCGGAAGCATCCATTTCTATGATGATGTTGTCCACATTCATGCCGTATATGGCGCTGAGTATATGCTCGACTGTGTGAACCTTTACGTGACCAGATGTTATTGTCGTACAACGAATCAGGTCACCGATGGCATCAACCGATGGACAAATTTCCGGCCTATTATACAGGTCCATGCGCCGGAATACTATGCCAACATTTTCCTTGGCTGGTTTTATTGTAAGAGTTACTTCGGTGCCGGTGTGTAGAGCTTTCCCACGGATGCTTGCTTCTCGTCTGATCGTACGCTGCTTCATTCCTGTTGCCATTCTAGAACACCTAGCTTTACCTATTTTGCAATATCTTTTTGAGATGATCGACATTGCGCTTCAAAGTAGGATCTATTTTCATGATATTTTCGATGGATTTACAGGCATGAATAACCGTTCCATGATCTCGACCACCGAACGCGAGACCTATGTCTACCAGTGAGAGTGTTGTCAAGGATCTGCTCAGGTACATGGCAACCTGCCGCGGCAATGCTATGTTCGCCGGCCTCCGCTTGCCAAGAATATCTGACGCTTTTATTTTGAAAAATTCAGCCACTCTTTGTTGTATTGCATCGATCGGCAACTGGACATTCTTTTCCTCTTCAAAGATATCACGCATTATCGTCTTTATGGCATGGATATCCACGTTTATTTTGGACAATTTTATGAAGCTGGCCAGACGGGTTAGTGCCCCTTCAAGCCGCCTAATATTTGTGGAGATGTGTTCCGCCAGATATAGTAACACATCGCTATCCAAGCTAAGGTGCATAGCTTCCGCCTTTCTCGAAAGTATAGCAGTCCTGGTTTCAAGATCCGGCGGCTGTATGTCGGTAACCAGGCCCCATTGAAACCTTGACACAAGTCTACTTTCAAGATCTGCAATTTCTGAAGCCGGCCTATCGCTACATAAAAATATCTGTTTTTGTGATTCAAAAAGATCATTAAAAGTGTAAAAAAATTCCTCCTGTATGCGTTCTTTACCGGAAAGAAAATGAATATCATCCAGCAACAGTACGTCTACGTTTCTATATTTCGAGCGAAACCTTGTCATGGCATTGGATTGAATGGCATGGATAAACTCATTGGTGAATTTTTCCGTAGAGGTATACACGACTTTTGTGTTCCTGTTATGGGCTAAAACATGATGGGCAACAGCGTGCATTAAATGGGTTTTACCAAGACCTGTAAACCCATACAAAAACAATGGATTATAGGCTTTAGCCGGCGCATTTGCTATGGCAATACTGGCCGCATGGGCCATTTGGTTTCCGGTACCAATTACGAAATTTTCAAAGGTATTGCGCGGACTAAGTGCATACTCTTCAGAATTATCAGAACAGTTGGCCTTGGAATCCTTACTGCCCTTGGCTGTACGTTTTTTTAGCGGCTTTTGATCGGCATAGCCACAGTCAACATCATCACAGACAACTTCGAAGGATATTTCGGTGGAATGCCCCAGGGCCATTTGGAATTTATCGATTATAATATCCCGGTAGTTATCGTGGATCCATATGGCGGCGAAATCGTTAGGCACCATGATAATTACGCTATCATTGCCACTCTGTTTCACACCTGGGATTGTATCGAACCAGGTACTGTATACATCTGCCGGAAATGACTTTTTGAAGTCCTCCTTCACCACATTCCAGATATCATTTATATTTGCAAGGTTCGCCATACCAACACAACGCATCAAAAGTTATTAACATTTCTGGCAACATATAAATCACCCTAGTGCTTTCACTGCCAACCAAGCTTGCGCATTTTTTCCAGGCAACAAACTCACAAAACCAATCTATAAAAAATATCCACATCCCGCTAAAATACTGTATTTGACGGATGATAACAACTTCCACTTCAATCTACCGATAGTATTCATCGCCATCAGAACCTAACAGTTTTGCAAAAGATTTTTTGGTATCAAGCCCAATATATGCACAAGTTATTAACAATAGGTATGTGAATAACTTTATCGATCTATAACTCATAAATCAGCAATAAGTTTTGTAGCATAATCTATTATTTTTTAGTAAAAAAATTTTACACCTTGCATTAGTAATAAATTTTTATATCCGCGTCATGAGATTGATGATTTTGCACTGCAATGATAAACACAGAAATCGATAATTTATATAAAGAAATCATACTTGACCACTACAAGAATCCACGGAATTACGGTCGTCCAACGCGATTTACCACCGAAGCAAATGGAACAAATCCTTCCTGTGGTGACGAGGTAACTGTTTACTTGACGATCAGCCAGGGAATGATAACCGATGTCAATTTTGAATGTAGTGGCTGCGCGATTTCAATGGCATCGGCCTCGATAATGAGTGAAAATGTGAAATTTAAACGGTTGGAGGATGCCCTTGCGCTTTCTGCCTCGGCCCAATGTTTCCTAACCACCTCTGATAATTTAGACTACGAAAGCATTAAAAAAGCAACTGATATCCTAGCATTGGCTGGTGTTAGAAATTTTCCAATGCGAATAAAATGTGCAACACTGGTGTGGCATGCCCTCGATCAGTCAATTTTCAACATCAGCGGATGCTGAATCATAATTTTCTTCTTTATATGTGCCATCATATTAGTAACATCTTTGTCGGATGTTAGGAGATTTTTATAATTGGCTGCTGACTCAGCTTCAGACAGACGGTGTTATTTATTGCCTCGTTACCTCTAGATATTTCCTGTGGTTTATTGGGTTAATGGCCGTTTATGTCCTGATAAAAATCGCCCTACGATCTGCCAAGAAAACAATTCTGTGCCTACTGGACAATGAAAGTGGTAAGGTTTTTATAAAAAAATCCGTACTAAAGGAAACCATCCGAGAAGCCTGCGAATCCCTAGGAATGCAGTCCAGACCAAGGATAGATATTTTTTGTAAAAGTAAAAAAATAAATATCAAAATAAGCTTTAATATCCCTAGCGATCAGAAGCTACCCGAGGTCAGTACTAGGCTACAAAAACACCTGCATATTGTGTTGGCCGATGACATTGGTATAAAAAATATCGATAAAATAGATATAGTCATAACCGGCATAAATCGAAGCAATATACCTGATATTGAAGACATTGAAAAAACCTAGCAGTTTTTTTTCTTTATCTTTACTTACAAAAAACAGCCCGAAGGCTGTTTTTTTAATATTAACTAACGTTTGAATCGAATAGGATGGAGTTTAAAGAAATTGTTTTATTTTGTCGATAAGTTCAACGCAGCGGCAACTGTAACCCCATTCATTGTCATACCAACTGACGAGCTTGAAAAAGGTCTGGTTCAGTTCGATGCCAGATCCAGCATCAAAAATAGAAGAATGGCTGCAGTGGATGAAATCAGAAGAAACCACCTCGTCGGCCGTATAGCACAAAATTCCCTTCAAATAGCCATTGGAGGCCTCTTCCATTTTTTGGCAAATCTCTTTATAGGACGTTGGTTTTTCGGTCTTTACAGTCAGGTCAACCACAGAAACCGTCGGAGTCGGTACCCGGAATGACATGCCGGTAAGCTTACCTTTTACCTCAGGTAAAACCAATCCAACGGCGGCGGCGGCACCGGTGGTGGATGGAATTATATTCACCGCAGCACTACGTCCACCCTTCCAATCCTTACGCGACGGACCATCCACGGTTTTTTGGGTCGCTGTATAGCTGTGGATAGTAGTCATAAGTCCTTCTACTATGCCGAAATTGTCAACGATCACCTTGGTTATTGGTGCCAAACAATTGGTGGTACAGGATGCATTGGAAATTATATTGTGATCCTTGGTTAGGGTATTATGATTGACGCCAAGCACAATGGTTTTTACTCTTTCGCCCTTGGCTGGAGCAGATATTATAACCTTCTTCGCACCGGCTTTCAGATGGCCTTCCGCAAGGATATCACTGGCAAATAATCCGGTCGATTCTACGACCACATCCACTTCCAGGTCTTTCCAGGGCATGGCACCGGGCCCATCCTTAACTGCTAGGCACCTAATCCTTTTACCGTTAACTATTAACACCTCTTCACCATCGGCCCGAACCTCACCGGTAAACTTACCCTGGGTAGAATCGTATTTCAGCAGATACGCCAGATTATCCGCAGGGACAAGGTCATTGACAGCAACAACTTCTATCTCTTTGCCAAACTTCCCACTATCTACAATTGCCCTGAAGACAAGTCTACCAATTCTACCAAACCCATTTATTGCTACTCTAATTGCCATATTTTTATTTGAAAACAAATCTGTCTAGATTATAGAATTTTAGACTAAATACACAAGAAATTTATACCAAAATCAGCATTTGTTGGTTAGCAGACCCTCAATTTTTTGCTCCGTATCAAATAAAATCAGTGCATTTACCAACTCATCCAGATCACCGTCCATTATCTGGGGCAAACTGTATAGTGTCATTTGAATCCTGTGATCTGTAAGCCTATTCTGTGGAAAATTATAAGTTCTTATCCGCTCGGAACGATCGCCGGATCCTACCTGGCTTTTGCGATCCGCGGCGTACTTTGCATGTTCTTCCTCCTCTTTCTTCTGTAACAATCTGGAGCGTAGGACCGTCATCGCTTTCACGCGATTTTTTTGCTGAGATCTTTCATCTGCACAGGTTACAATCATTCCCGTCGGCCTATGTAGTATCTGTACCGCCGAATCGGTGGTATTCACACCCTGACCACCGGGACCACTGGCTCGACATATGGATATCTCAAGCTCCTCCGGCGCTATATGTATGTCAACCTCTTCTGCCTCAGGTAAAACTGCAACCGTAGCCGCCGACGTATGGATTCGGCCATTTGCCTCGGTGGTTGGAATTCTTTGAACCCGATGCACACCACTTTCAAATTTTAAATTTTTATAAACCTCATCACCGCTTATCAGGAACGAAATTTCCTTAACTCCTCCGCATTCCGAGGCACTTGTACCGAGGATCTCCACGGTCCAGCCACGCCTCTCGGCATACCGGGTATACATTCTGTAAAGATCTCCGGCAAAAAGACTTGCTTCATCTCCGCCGGTACCAGCACGGATCTCAATCACCGTATTTCGTGAGTCACTTTTATCACCGGGAATCATGGCAAGTAATATATCACGGACCAGTCTATCCAATTCCACGTTGCCTGATTCGACATCCTCTGCTGCAAGATCACGCATCTCCTGATCCAGAGACGGGTCTTTTGCCATATTGGCACTGTCCGAAATAGATTTTTTCATCATTTCGTAGGATTCAAATTTGGACAAAAGTAAAGCTAACCTGCTGTGTTCTTTGGATAACTCAGCTGCTTTTCTTCGGTCTGAGAAAAACTTCTCATCGGCCATCTCATTCTCAAGGGCCTCGAATCTTTTCCTGAACCTCGAAATATCTGGTAACCTATCCATGGAAAAGAATCAACTGCAAAGTACAGAAAGGTTACATCTTTTTACGCAACGACTCATATATCCTGGTTTTTATTTCCTCAAAAGATCCAGCAGCGCTTATTTCATGGGCTTCGGTGACTTTCTTCATGAACTCCAGTGCTTCTTTTGTTTGTTCCAAAAACGTCCGGTATCTGGCTCTAGCAAATTTGGGGTCCATATCTGTCTTACGTATCTCCTGGAACTCACCAACACCGGTTCTTTTCACATTATCGTTGTTCATTTCGGCAATTCTACCTCTGTATAACTGCCTCTCCACACTGGTCTTTTCATCCACATTGAGAATTACAACAGAAAACTTAGTATTTTTACCCTTAGGCAATTGCCGGAGTTTTATCATGAGCAAATAGGCACACTCGGCCTGGATCAGCGTACGAGGATAACCATCTATTATTGCGCCACCCTTACAGCTGCCATCTAGCAACTTCTCAAATACCAGTCTAACGACTTTCTCATCATCGATAAGCGATCCATTATCGATCAGGTCCTTATTGTCGTCTGAATTAAGTAGGTCGCTGACCACAACCGGCTTAGAAAATATATTTGTCGCCTTCATTATACTGCGAGTATTAGAACCTTTGCCTGAACCAGGGGCACCATTTAGCCATAGTATATATGGAGGCATTCTAAACGTCTCCTCATTACCATACTTGATAACGAGATTATTCCAAACCTTATCGAATAGTAATCTAGCCTGGAGTGATACATCACCACTGGTTGCCTTTAGCTTATTATATATCTCCGTTTCCATGGTATCAATATTGCAAATAACTTTCTCATTTATAATTGGATAAATTGTATCACTATAAACATACAACAAAAACATTACTAATACACTAACCAACATGCTTTATTTCCAGTTGCAATAACAAACTCGCACGAATACCTTTTTTACTCTCAAGTCAAGAAAATTATAATATCATATGGAGGTATTGTCAGGAATTATCGCATCTTGTCCAACACATAATATCCCGTCTCTTACATAAATTCCGTCGTATTCGAATCCATCATCCTTTCTATCTGGGGTTAATTTTACATTATTACCAATTCTTGCATTTTTATCTATTATGCAGTTACGAATATAACATCCGTCGCCAACACCTATGTTTGGGATCCCAATTTTTTTATTATTCGCCACATCGTCGGCGGTTTCATACATATTCGCACCCATCATCAACACATTCTCCATCAAAGAACTTCTGCCCACAATGCCTCGTTGACCTATGACACATCTACGCAACGTAGATTCTGAGATTATGCTTCCTTCGGAGATTAGGACCTCCCTCATGCTGCAGCTATTTATTTTTGACGCTGGCAATGCCCGAGGATGCGTATATATTGGGTTTTTTTCATCAAAAAAATTAAATTGCGGCACATCCTTGGCTAGCATCAAATTGGTTTCAAAAAATGAACGCACGGTACCTATATCTTCCCAGTAATCATCAAAAATATATGCTTTTAACCTGATCCTATTCAACAAAGACGGTATTATTTCCTTACCAAAATCCGTTCCGCTACCAGCCAGAGCTCTTTTCAATATACCAACTTTAAAAACATATATGCCCATGGAAACCAATGCATAGGGTGTATCGGACATATCTTTCAAATTATTTCTTAGAGGTCCATGAAGCGTAAGCTCTTCTATCACAGATGGATCCGTTGGTTTCTCGACAAACTCACAGATGGAAAAGTTACTGTCTACTCTCATTACACCGAAGGGTGAAACCTTTGCGGTCATAATTGATTTGGCAGCAATGGTAAGATCGGCTTTGGTTTCTATGTGATGCCTAATGAAGTCAGCAATATCCATTCTATAGAGCTGATCACCGGATAGGATTACCATTATATCATCATCATTGACATTAAAGTAACGCATATTTTTTCTTACTGCATCAGCATTTCCCTCGTACCAATTGCCGATACCATCATCGGTTTGCTCTGCTGAAAAAATTTCGATACCGCCACCACCAAAGGTGTCAAATCTATAGGTATTTTCTATATGTCTATGGAGCGATCTTGTATTAAACTGGGTTAGGATATATATCTTATTAAGTCCGGCATTTAGACAGTTACTTATAGGCACATCCACGAGTCTATATTTACCGGCCAATGGGACCGCCGGTTTGCACCGATATCTTGTCAACGGAAATAACCGTGTGCCTCTGCCACCACCCATTATGACACACAATACATCTGTTAATCCCATCCCGCCAGGTAGTCTATAAATTAGGATGGCAAAGTCAATAAATCAAGAAATGACCCATTGACCATTGGCCAGTATCTGGCCATCGGCTAGGGATTAATAAAGATACTTTTCCAGGGATGGTAATCCAACACATTGCCATGCCAGCCTCCGATTTTATCGTTGACCAGATGGGCAGTAGTTCTGAAATACAACGGTATAATCGGCATCTCATCTAGGAGAATTCCTTCGGCTATTTCTAAGAATTCTGATCTATTTTTTGCGTCGCCTAGGGCTTTGTCCAACATTTTATCAAACTCAGGGTTACGCCACCTGCCATGGTTATTTGGATCATCGGACCTGAATAAATTCAAAAAGGTTGTGGCATCGTTATAATCACCTTCCCAGCCACCTCTAGCGATATCGAACCGTCCACTGCGTCTAGAATCCAGGAAAACCTTCCACTCTTCGTTTTCCAATACCACATCTATACCGAGACTTTTTCTCAATGTTTCTTTGGTAGACTCGGCGATAAACCTGATGGACTCGGAAGTGTTATACAAAAAGGTCAACGACCTGAAGCCATTGCCATTTTTGAACCCGGCTTCCTCAAGTAGTTTTTTTGACGCATCCATATCTTCCTGGAACAGATCCTTGGACTTATAATCCATTGTGCCATGTGGTATTAACGAATAGGCAGGCTTTTCCCCTCGGTTGGATATTTTGCACAGGGCCTCGCGGTTTATTGCGAAGCTCAAGGCTTTGCGCACATTTTTGTTATCCAGCGGAGCTTTTTGGCAATTCAGCCAAAGGAACACACAGCCAAGGCCATTATTGACTTTCAGACAATCCGAACCTTTATATCGTTCTATTTGGGATATGGACACGGTTTCTGTAATATCGATTTCACCACTTCGAAACATTCTTTCTTCCGTATCCGCATCTGCTGGAATAAAATGTATTTCCTTTAGCCTGACCATGTCCCTGTCCCAATAGTTTCTATTTTTAGCCACCACAAATCTGTCCGACAAAACCCAGGATTTAGCCACAAATGGACCGTTTGTGACTATATTCCCGATTTTTGTCCACCTGGAAGTACGATCGTCCATGTGTCCATGGTCCAAAACCGTCCTAGCGTTAACCGGAAACCAGGATGAATGGGAAACGATCGATAGAAAGAATGGAACAGGATTTTCTAATTTTATTTTCAGCCTTCTTTTAGAAATTGCTTTGATCCCAACCTTATCGAAATCATTCAATTCACCATCGTAATAGCTTCGGGCATTTTTTATGAAAAAATACATATCCGTCCAGGGCGATGCTAATTTTTTCGACAGTCCCCTCTTTACCAAAAAAACAAAATCCTCAGCGATAACAGGGTCACCATTGGACCAAACGGCATCTTTTCGAAGTTTGAACTTATATTTACGAAAATCCTTCGATACGGTCCAGGATTTTGCCATGCCAGGCATCGGCTCCAGGGTTTCCGGGTGAAGAACCACCAAACCTTCGAACAGCGCAGCCAACAGCTTTATTTCGCTGACACCGCTGGCCACCTGAGGATCCAACGAGCTTGGATCTATGGAATTGCCGACTCTAAGTATGGCAGTACTTTCTTTTTTAACGCATCCACCTCCCAGTCCGATAACTAAGCATAACAAGCTCAGTATCAATATCTTGATGCGACTACTCATGGTATTACCCTCCGAAGAGGACATACTTGTACTCTTCTGCCGCCTTTGCAAGATTATTATCGTAGTGGTTTATCGGTATGGTGATTGGAACATACATCCGTCTACGTCAAACAATTGAACATCTCCATTGTTTCTAATAACAACTGTATAACAACAAGATCCTGCACAGCTTGTCAAAAATACAGGGAGTTGTGTAATGAAATCGTACACACTATTTAATTCCCTTTTTTCGATCCTTGAGCATTTATTACTATTTTTACATTTTCCAATTATTTTTACATTTTCATTTTGTACTTGTTGTTGTACTAATTCACTGTTACCATTGGATTCTATCCGCGTTATGTATAGCTGACGCTGACCATTACCATCTTCTTCTTCTTCAGAAATTAAAGGTTCGTTTACACCATTTCCAGTTTCAGTACGTTGACGCTTATCTTTAGTAAAACATGCAATCCAGTGGGGGTTAACCCCGTACCCGCTAATATTATTAATATAATCATTGTTTAACATACTAGCCATATAATCTATCCTTGGTAAATGGTGGCCATACCAAGGATCGCTTGAAATTATGCATAATTTAGGATTATTAGGCACATTACTATCCTTCAAAAATGCCTCCAGCCAAAACTGTTCACCATTCGCCCAGCTGCCGTGATGCGGTAGAACAAGAACCGCGGCATTATTAACCCATGAAGGAAAATCATTAAATGTATGACCATTAACAGTACCATTCCAATTACTGTAATATTTACACAAATTAGGAAAATTGTTACAACAATGGGCAAACAAAGCTGCACCGGCGTCCCCGGGCAATAATATGGATCTTCCGCGATAGCTTATCTTTACCACAGTGTTATGTTGATGATCAATTACAGTATTATGTTTTTTTTCAATAGGATTAAGCCAAACAGATTCTGGTATAATTGCCTCAATTAACACATTTTTTTCAGCAAACTTTCTAGTAATTTCATTGAACAAATCTGAATCGTTATGCTGATATAATAATTCTTTTGTTGTATTACATGGTTCCAAATACTCACTATATGCAAAAGTACCCTTAAATATATTATTACTACATATATACTTAAGTATACCATAATCAAAATGATCACCATGCCTGTGAGTAACAACTATCCCACATCCATTAACACCACCAAAACTATCAACTAAGAATCCATAAAACGAATCCAAGTCATAATGCTTCTTACCCATGCCAAAATCCACAATAAGAGCCACATCATTAATCCTTAACACTATAAAATTTCCCTGTCCAACACAAAAGACATCCATACGAAGGTCATTTCCTGTACACATAATACCACCAAACGACCACCTACATACCAAAAGCATTATGGACAACATGCCCATAAACACTGATCTCAACAAAAAATTTTCCATATCCCATTACTCCTTACCATCTAAATTTTTATTTTCTCACTAGAACACCTTTTCCCGCTAGAAACCCAAACCCATAGGGCGTATTTTCCAGATCTTTCAATTTTTTTAAAAGCTCATCAGCATCCTTAGTGTATCCATCTTTTTCATATTTTAACATATTAATCGCCACCTTCATCACCTCCCGATCTGAATCTTTGCGAGGAATATATTCATCACTACTATTTTGATCACATTGAGATAATAATAATAGCCTGGCTTTTTCAAAAGAATTCTTAGCAATTTTATGAAATAGGTTCAGACAATAAATAGATGAATTTACACTATACCCAATCAACATACTCTGAATTGTCCATAATATGGACACAAAAAACGCCTTATCCTTTTTACTGTCTTTAAATTTATCAACTAATTCCTCGCCTTTAATATTATCTAAATCCACATCCTCTTTAATCAAGTCCTTTAGAGTATTGCGCAAAACCAATTTCACCACATCACTAATTTTCATCTCTTCTCCTGAATTTGATGCGGCCATGACTTTCCCTTTCTTCTTATCTGTTAAATCCATCGCAAAATTCCTTGCCTCTCTAGTCGATTTCAAAGAAGTATACTTGGTAGGTTTTATTTCAATTGTTTTAGTAACTCCGCCTATAAGTACACCCTCTTTATCTTTATCTTCACTTTTATCATCCTTTCCTCCTCCTCCAAAGCAACTGCTGTTTATTACTATTCCACAAAGGACAACCATTAGAACTTTTTTAACTTTATTTATATCAATGAACATAACTTTTTCTCCTTTAAAAAGATGAAACCATACTGCAGTATACAGATAGCTTGTCAATAACTATTTCCAGCCCATTAAGTTATGGCGGAGAGAGAGGGATTCGAACCCTCGGTACCATCGCTGGTACACCCGATTTCGAGTCGGGCACATTCGGCCACTCTGTCATCTCTCCGGACGAATTTATCTAAAATAAAACAGTATGCCGGTGCAAGTTAAGAATTCCTCTATTCACTTTTAAAAATTTTTATTTATGTATTTTTTGGTAAATAAATGGCGAAATTTAACACGAGGAGCTTTACAATACTGGAAATTTTGCTGGCAAGTGCCATCGCTGTGGTCATTTCCTGGTTAGTTGGAAGCGGCCTGAATGTGGCCATAACTGCTTGGCGTATAAAAGCTTCGATAGACAAGGCTCACTGCGATGCATTGCTTTGTCTGGATAAAATTGAAGCCGCGATCACCGATTCAACCATCCCAGTGCCCAGTTGCCATGTCGCCCATATGGCCCTGCGCTATGACAATGATGGCACAAGCCTATCATTTTGCCGTCAAAACAACGATTTTCTGTCAAAAATGTCCCTGGTTGAATTCAAGTTGGCCAAACTACCCCAGGATTATTACTATCTGATGAGCAAATCCGCTGTTCTGTCCAGCGTGATGGGTATCTTTATGCTACGCAGTGAACTGGATGCCCACAACCTAACGGATGGGCCACATGTTCTGCCCAGTTCAAAGCCAAATGCCAGCAGATCAGCCAATGAAAAGGAAGACATATATAACCTGATCTTACCAAATGTGATTGATTTTCAAGTAAGTCTATGTGGGTTAACCAATTCCGTCTCGGCAACTCCAGAACTCAATTACATGGATATTAGCCTGCCGCCAAAACATTTCAACATTGAGCAGGCCACCGTCTTTGATTCAGCAGGAAACGAAGTTGTTCCAGATAGCATGGCTGGAAACCCTGAGCCAAAATTCATCGACCTAATGATCGAGACCATTCCGGACATACTGGTAAATAAATACGAAAAAGCATCGCCCAAAATGCGCAGGGAACTACTTCAAAAATATGTAGTTAGGTTGAATAGGCTTATCAGATTTCGCTGACTTTTTTTTATATTTTTAAAAAATTAACGCCATGGGCTCTAAGTGCTTCAACGGTATCAATCACCTGTTTCATGGAAAAAAAACCGATGATATCCCTGGCCGTTCTTTCACCGACTCTGGGAACCGCCAGCAATTGATCAAAGTCTGCACCAATCAAGCTATCCAATGAATTAAATCTAACCGCCAGATCCTTAGCCGTTTGTAACCCAACTGACGGAACGCCTAGCCCATAGATCAATCTATATAAGTCCCGGCGTTTACTAGCTTCTATTGCGGCCAACAGATTTTCCGAAGATTTTAGCCCAAAATTATCAATGGAAATAATGTTGGATATTTTCAGGTCATATATGTCGTCGATGTCATTGATCAGTTTGACGGCCATAAATTTAGTTATGACAGCCGATCCGAATTGACGAATGTCCATGGCATTTCTGGACGAAAAATGTAAAATCCTACCATGAACCTGGTCAAAACATCGAAAATTTTTACATCTCCAAAGGGCATCATCGTCGGATTTTTCCAGCAGCGATCCACAGCAGGGACAGGTTTTTGGAAAAACAAAAGGCACCGTGGCATTATCGCGCCTGGCCAGGTTAACGGCCACTATGGCCGGAATTATTTCACCGGCCTTTTCTATTACAACCTCATCGCCAACCCGGATGTCTTTGCGCTTTATCTCGTCTTCATTATGAAGAGTAGCGCGAGAAACCATTGTACCAGAGATAATTACGGGTTTAAACTCGGCCACCGGTGTGATAACGCCAGTCCGACCAACCTGCAGCGCTATGGATTCAATCACCGATTCCACCTGGACCGGAGAAAATTTATAGGCGAAAGCCCATCTTGGTGACTTGGAAGTCCAGCCCAGCACACCATGATATTTCAGGTCATTGACTTTCAATACTGCACCGTCGGT
This sequence comes from Puniceicoccales bacterium, assembly GCA_031283585.1. Taxonomy (NCBI): domain Bacteria; kingdom Pseudomonadati; phylum Verrucomicrobiota; class Opitutia; order Puniceicoccales; species Puniceicoccales bacterium. Next base: position 68,338 of record JAITBP010000003.1, on the reverse strand, counting down.
TGGGTAGCCCAAGGTGTTTTTTATCGAACCTAGCTTTTCTATTTTCTCATAGACCTCGTCCAGACCCGTGGCTAAAAAATACACATCATGAATCGGAAAGCCTTTTTGCTTCATGATCTCCAAGACCCGGGCCTGCGTGTCGTATTCAATTCCATCGCAATGACTTATTCCATACAAAACCATATTCAGCTTTCGCTCGGCCACCAAATTAGTATCCAGCAGTTTGACCGTGCCCGAAGCAAGATTTCTTGGATTAGCAAAGGGTTCTTCACCATTTTTTATCCTATTCTCGTTGGTTTTCTTAAAAACGTCATTGGTTATAAAAACCTCACCACGAAACTCCACAAAACCATTTGGCCAATCGATTTTTTTCGGAAACCCATCGATTGTTTTGATGTTTTTGGTCACATCGTCTCCCTGGGTTCCATCGCCGCGGGTGAGTGCATAGAGCAAATTACCATCCCGGTAGATCAGGTTTATTGCTACTCCATCTATCTTTGGTTCAATGACATAGGTTACATCCCCCGGGCCAATTTTACGCCTAATTCTTTCGTCGAAATGTTTCACATCGGCGAGATTATAGGTGTTATCCAGACTGAACATTTTGGAGAGATGAGCTCTTGAAGCAAAGTCAGGACTGCTGTCGTCACCGATTTTTTGTGAATATTTTTCTATTTTTTCTCCGGAGCCAATCAATTTCTCCAAATTTTCCAACTCAACCTTCAGACAATCGTACTCGAAATCAGATATTTCCGGGGTTGAATCCCTGTAATACAGCAGGTCATGCCTGGCGATTTCGTCCCTGAGCTTTTTAAGCCGGGTCAGCATTGCAACACGCTTTCGCTGTTCAACTTGGCTGAATTGATCAGACATTTTTCAATACCTAGATGGCGCCCTCGCCGGGACTCGAACCCGGATCTTCGGCTCCGGAGGCCAGTGTTCTATCCATTTAACTACGAGGGCATTGATCCACTTTTATAAAGACCTAAGTTCAGTCAACATCATAAGCTTTACGGCCCAGGGAATCCAGATAATCTTGCAAAATTATTGCGGCCGCCATCGAATCGATGGCACCGGAACGCCGACTTTTGATCCTGGATTTCATCGATTTTCTATTGGCCACCGGGCCCAATACTCCATCGGCCTGAACGGTGGTAAGTCTTTCATCGATACGCTCTACCGGCACATCAATGATTTTTTCTAGTTTTGCTATAAAGGCATCGACCTCCTTCGCCTTGAAGCCCACCGAATTGTCCATATTGATCGGATAGCCTACCAACACCAAATCAATTTTACGCTCGATGACAAGATTTAGCAAAACCGAAAATACATCGCACCGGTTGACGTGAACTATCGGCTTGAGTGGCACAGCGATACATAACTCATCATCGCCAACGCTCAGGCCAATTCTCTTTTCTCCGTAGTCTATTCCGATAAAATTCACAGACAAATTTACCCAGATCTATGGTTATTTTTTATTCAGGGCAACTATGCCAGGTAACTCTTTGCCTTCCAAGAATTCCAAGCTCGCACCACCGCCAGTACTTATAAACGTCACATTGTCCGTAAATCCGCTTTTTTTAACAGCCTTGACCGAATCTCCGCCTCCTATTATCGACGTCAACTTGCTGCTGGCAATCGTCTTAGCTATCTCGAACGTACCTTTGGCACAGGCCTCTATTTCAAAAATTCCCAGTGGGCCATTCATGAGGACGGTTTTGGATTCAGCCACAATTTTTTTATACAAATCGATCGTCTTCGGCCCAATATCAACGCCCATCAACCCATCAGGAATATCTTCACCAACAATTTTCAATTCGCCGACGGAACGCCCATCGAAATCAATCCTGTCTGTAACCACAGAATCCAACGGTAACAACAACCTAACTCCTTTAGCCTGAGCCTTTTTGATCGCAGCCACAGCCACCTCAACCCTGTCCACTTCGACCAAACTAGTTCCCACCGAATGACCTTTGGCCAACATGAAAGTGTAGGCCATGGCGCCGCCAATAATCATGGCATCGGCCTTGTCCAACAAAGCATCTATCACGGAAATTTTGTCGCTGACCTTGGCTCCACCTAGAATAACCGTAAATGGCCGGTCGGGATTAGAAGTCTTCTCGCCCAGGAACTTAAGCTCTTTTTCCACCAAAAATCCAGCCACGCAGGGCGACAGAAATTTTGTGACACCAACCGTCGATGCATGGGCTCGATGGGCCGTGCCAAAAGCGTCATTGACAAAAGCTTCGGCCAATTCGGCCAATTTTTTGGAAAAATTTTCATCATTTCCGGTTTCTTCGGCGTAAAATCTCAGGTTTTCCAGGAGTGCAACGTCACCATTCTGCAATCCCATGACGGCCCTATTGATATCTTCACCGATGCAATCGGCCAAAAATAACACCGGCCGGTCCAGCTTTTTAGACAAAACTTCGGCCACCGGCGCCAGGGAAAATTTGCTGTTTTTTTCCCCATTTGGCCGCCCCAAATGGCTGATAAGTATCACCTTTGAACCCTGATCGACCAGGTATTTTATGGTCGGCAGAGCGGCCACAATCCTCGTATCATCAGAAACTTCGCCAATTTTTCCCAGCGGCACATTGAAATCAACTCTAACCAACACACGTTTACCGGATAAATTCACATCTCTTACACTAAGAATGTCCATGTTTCACATCCTATCAATGTTCTATATGTCCGCAAGTAAAAGTCACTTACAAATTTAGCAATTTATTCGCCAAGGCCACTATCTTGGTTACTGTGAGTCCAAAATGCTCTGTAAGTTCTTCTGCTCCAGCGCTAAAACCATACTCATCCACAGAAACGATTTTTCCGTTCCGGCCTATATATCTATACCAATTCAAAGATATACCTGCCTCCAGGGCGATCATGTGTTCGCAGTTTGGCAGTATAAGTTCCTTATATTCATCACTTTGTCTATCAAATGCCTCGCAACAGGGCATCGACACAACCCTTACAAAATCACCTATTTCTTCAGCCGCGTCCAAAGCCAACTTCAGTTCGCTCCCAGTGGCAATAAAGATCAATCTGAGAGCAGAAATTTCTTTTTTTGCTATGTATCCGCCGTTGATTAGATCAACCCTTCTTTGCCGCAAGGACAATGAGCTAAGCACATTAACACATTGACGTGTAAGGATTAAAGCCGTTGGGCCAATCTTTCTGTTGATTGCCGCAGCCCAGGCACCAACGGTTTCTTCCGCATCCGCTGGCCTGATCACATCAAGATTTTTTATACACCTCAACGCCGTAATCGATTCCACCGGTTGGTGAGTCGGACCATCCTCGCCAACCTGGATCGAGTCGTGGGTAAAAATATACAGTACCGGTAGCCCGGCCATGGCAGCCAACCGAATCGACGGACGCATATAATCCGAAAAAACCAGAAAAGTTGACCCACTTGGCCTGAAAATTCCATCATAGGCAATGCCGTTCATTATAGCCCCCATGGCATGCTCCCGAATCCCGAAATAAATATTTCTACCAGAGTAACTTGTGCTCGAAAACGCCTCGGCATCTGCGATCTTGTTTTTACAGGAAGAAAATAGATCCGCGCTGCCGGCCAGGAAAGACCGATCCAACTGCGCAAGCTGTTGAATTACAACACAACTAGCATCTCTGGTGGCAATTCTGTCTGTGGAAAATTCTGGTACAGCGGAAAACAATTCCGTCGGAGAAATTCCTTGTCCAGAAATCATTGCCTCCAATTCCTCCGCCAGGGCCGGATTTTTTGCTCGCCAATGGTTGTATTCTTCGAGCCACGAATCATAACTCGCCGCCAAGCTAACCGTACGATTTTTGAAAAAACCACGAACTTCTTCGGACAACCAGAACTCGTCAGACCCAAGCCCAAGGTCTTTTTTCGCATCTTTAACATACCTGGCCCCAAACTCTCCATGGGCTATGTTCAGATTTTCTATTTCCTTAACCCCTTTGCCGATAATTGTTTTGGCAATTATCAATCGGGGACGATCCGATGCATTGTCTTTTGCTCTTTCATAGGCCAGGATAATTTGATTGATATCATTGCCATCGATTTTCTGGACATCGAATCCAAGGGCCTCGAATCGCAGCACCACATCGTCTGACTGGGAAACACCCAGCGAACCATCTATCGTAGTACCGTTGCTATCATAGATCAGTATCAGGTTATTCAGGCCCAGGTGACCAGCCAGTGAACAGGCCTCATGGGAAACACCTTCCTGGAGACAGCCATCTCCACATAAACACACAACTTTGCTATCGAAGAGCTTGTCACTGAATCTGCTAGCCAACATTTTCGATGACATGGCAAACCCAACCGCGTTGGCAATACCCTGGCCCAATGGTCCGGTTGTGCATTCAACTCCGGGAGTAAGGCCAAACTCCGGATGACCTGGAGTCAAACTGCCGACCTTTCTGAATTTTTTGATGTCGCCCATGCTGATTCCAAAACCAGATAAATGCAGCCAGAAATACAGAAATAGGCTCCCATGGCCGGCGGACAAAATGAACCTGTCGCGATTGATCCATCTTGGCTCAAGTGGGTTAAATCTGAGCAACTTACCAAACAAAGCTGCCCCTATCTCAGCGGCTCCCAATGGCATTCCGAGGTGGCCCGAGCTGGCTGCGGCAACCGCATCCAACACCACTCCCCGGGACTGGTTCGCCGCCATCTGCAATACATCCAGTTCCCTTTCCGAAATATAAGGCGAATAAGAATAATGTTCCATAACCTAGGCTAATGACCCACAACTAAATATTCAAGAAGTAGTTCAGTAACTCAATATCTTATTACAAATTCATCGACATATTCTTCGACCATCGGGCGCAGTGGTTCCAAATCCTCTCGGGAAAACGTGTTTTCACATGAATCACCCAGAGATAAAGTTTTTTTTGGAATAAATTCCTGTACTGCAAATCGCTTAGCGCCAATTAGTTGAGCCGCAATCTCCGGAACATCTGAGAGGGTATGAATTCCAGGTACCATGGTGGTCCTGAACTCATGGTCAATGCCACTGCAAATCAGAAGAGATGCACTTTTTTTTATATCATCGACATCGCAATCCAGGGTTCCACAGGCGGTGGCATACTTGGTATATACATGCTTCATATCCATGGCAATATACGTCAGTAACTCTTTATCTAGTAAAGAGTTAATAACATCGGGCCTGGTTCCATTCGTATCAAGTTTTACATCGAAACCAATGGTCTTTATCTCAAAAACAAAGTCGGCCAAATCGTCATGCAAAGTCGGCTCTCCACCAGATACAACTACGCCATCCAGCTGACCAACCCGTCTTCGTAGGAAGTTAAAAACTTCACCTATCTCCAGATCACCGGCAGGGGATTTTCCACTGACAAGCTCCGGGTTATGGCAAAACGGACACCTTAAATTGCATCCCTTGGTGAACACAACCGCTGCCAATTTACCGGGAAAATCTATTGTTGAAAACCGCTGCAGACCACCGATAATCATTAAAGCATAACCACTTATAGAACTCAGCCTAGATAAATTCGAGCTATAATTTTGTCATAAACTGCCCGAACTCAATCTGGACGATCTTGCTCAATTCACGCTCATGTTCACTACTTGAAAACTCTGTTCTAAAAAATATATCAATCAATTCGCGCAACTTTTCCGAAGTTATATAGGCCGAACCAACACACATCACATTTGCATCGATATGTGCCCTTGCCAGCATCGTGTTTTCGCTGGTATGCACAAGAGCCGCACGTATACCCTGGAACTTATTGGCTGCAATTGCCATACCGTTTCCGGTATAGCACATAAGCACTCCAAAGTTTGCCTGCATTGTCCTGATATCTTTGGCAACTTTCCTGGCGATATCAGTGTAATCAACTTGCGTATCGTCGCCAACACATCTGTCTAATACTTCAAAACCATAACCTTCAATATACTTTACGATAACACCTTTTAGATGAACTGCGTGCTGATCTAATCCTAAACTAATTATCATTTAATTCCTCTTTCAAAAAATTCACTATCGATGGAATAGCTTCAGAGATTGAATTTCTTACATTGATATAAGTCTCTAAATCACAACCAAATGGATCCTTAATATCCCTGTCCTCACTGCCAAGAAATTCTCTCAACAGATAACAATGTCCTGGCACATTATCGAATAACTTCCTAAAGCTATCCAACTGCTCTTTTGTCATACAAAGAACCATAGCTGCTTCATTAACAGCATCTTGTGTGAGCTTTTTACTTTTATATCCATGCAGGTCAATTCCTATTTTTTCCATGGCTAAAATAGCCTTTTCATCGGCACCTTGACCAGAACTAAACAACCCAGCGCCAACAACTTCTAATGCACAGGATTCCTGCTTTAGAGCTTTTGCTAGCAATGCCTCAGCCATTGGACTACGACAGGTATTACCACTACATACAATAATTATCTTAGTACCCTTTGTCCTCATCCAAAAACTGACAGCATAAACTCACAACAGAATAATGCATATTTTTGAAAAAATATTTTGTCAATAAGAAAAATTGATCCAGTAAAAAATCAATAACACCTTGAATCTAAATCACATATTGCTATGGTGTTACGATTCTCTGGCAGTAGAGCCACCGTGCTTTCGCAGACATTTTTCAATTCTCGCACATTGCCTGGCCACTGATACCCAACAAATAGCTCCATCGCCTCCTGGGAAATCGAAACCTTCATATCGTTTTCTCTGGCGAATAGACCGACATAATGCTCAACCAGTCTTGGTATGTCCATCCTTCGCTCGCGCAATGGCGGCAGTTTAAGCTCCACCACATTCAGCCTATAGTATAGATCTTCTCTAAATTTTCCATCGGAAACCATGGCCTGCAGATTTCGGTTTGTTGCACAGATAACCCTTACATCGACAGACACTTGATCACTTCCTCCAACCCGTTCAAACGATCTTGTTTCTAAAAAGCGCAGCAGTTTAATCTGGGTCTGCAGGTCAATTTCTCCGATCTCATCCAGAAACAACGTACCGCCGTTCGCCTTTTCAAATCTGCCGATATGTCTGGCTGTGGCTCCGGTAAAAGCACCTTTTTCATGGCCAAACAACTCGCTTTCCAGCAATGAACTCGACAATGAGACACAATGAACCGGAACAAAAGGGCTGTCCTTTCTATTACCTGAAAAATGTATGATCCCTGCAATTATCTCTTTGCCGGTACCGGTCTCCCCGGTGATAAGCACATTCACTCTACTGCTTGCTATCTTCTTGGCTTTCAGAATGATATCCATGAACGGTGAGCTCTCGTCGCAGATTATATTCTGTGCTTCATGGCCACGCTTTGCGACCACTGTTTTATTTGTCTGATATTTAATAGCCTGCTTCAGTAAAATATCCAATTTAGGCAAATCTATTGGCTTGGTAATGAAATCGAAAGCACCGTTTTTCATAGCAGAAACAGCGGTTTCCACATCGCCGTAGGCCGTCATGACTATGGATGGAATGCCACGCAACACACAGTGCTCAACCACACTCATACCCGAGGCTGTTCCGATCCTCAGGTCGGTTAAAACAGCACAAAATTTGTGATTTTTCAGACAGGCTATGGCCTCATCAATGCCACTGGCCATGAAAACATCATACTTTCCTTCAAGCAATTTTGCCAGGGCATCACGGGTATATTTTTCATCATCTACTACTAACAATGGAAACGCTGGCATAGATCATTCTTCTTCATCATCGTCATCAAATCCATCTCTACATGAATCCATGACTTTCAGCCACACTTCCCGGAGATCGAAGCAGGCAATCAATGCATCATCCAACAAAATACTACACTTCATCCTGATAGCCTTAAGCTTTTGAATGATGTCCATCGTATAATTTATTGATTTCAAGGCTGACTTGAAATGACATAGGGCTAAATTATCATCACCGGCATCCATGCAGGCCAATGCAAATATGGCATCCCGTTCACCGGTATTCAATATTCTGGCATAAACCCAGCACAATTGCGGATCCGGAGATTTATGCTCATTCATGAACAGTTCCCAATTTTTAGCCAAAAAACAATACAACGCCCGGGTAACGATCGCAACTGGTTGCCTATGAATTGTATATGGATCCTTTTCGCCGATCTGTGACAATGAACCTAAAAAACTACCGGATTGCTTAATCCATCCCATGTGAGAAGCTATTATCTCCATGTGGTTTATAATATTCCTAGTTTCAACAAATAATTTTAAAAACAAAGACACGTCGACATCGATCTTCGCCAAATACTTCCGCCACTCCATCTCTGACCATTCAACGGCATCAATTTCGTCATCAAAATCATCGAAATACGAATAACTCGCGAAAGGCTCCATGGCTACAATGATAATCTAAAATTCTCATGACTCCAGCAAATACACCAACTCCGACTCCAGCTATGGCACCAAAAAATGCCAACTACCTGTATTTTAACATGTTATATCGCCTTTATAATTTTACCTGCTTTTATTGCTTTGACGGACACAAGAACACGCTTAACTTCTCGGCTCGGTAAAACAATCCTAACTTTCTGCAAATTAGGCCTGAACAACCGTTTTGTCTTTTTAACCACATGGGTACCGATGCCACCACTTTTCTTAGTTTGACCACGGCGACGTATACGACTGCCTCTAATTGGTTTTTTTCCTGTAATAAAACAAACCCTTGCCATTTACTTTAATAATATAGGTGCAAACTAGATCAATTACTGCGTTTTGGCAAGCCTTTTTTATATCATAATTTTGCCAAATTTTATTATTGGACATTTTGCCAAAATCATTCAAATTATCCAGACACATGCCAAGGTTTTTAGCGTTTTGTGTTTTTGCACTCACAGCAAGTTTTTTAGGATGCTTTTTCATTTGGCCCATATGGGAAATCGTCCAGGGTGGATTTTTTAATATCGATGGTCGGTTTACACTAGGTTTCTTTGAGATAATATTTCATAACCGAGTATTTATCGATGGCCTCTTAAATTCTACAGCCCTTGGACTGCTGTCCACGTTACTGTCCCTATTGATAGCCATGCCTCTGGCCTATTTTACCGACAGGTATAAGTTTCCATTCAAAAAAACCCTAACATCTGCCATATTGCTACCGATCATGTTACCGCCATTTGTCGGCGCAATAGGAATACAACAAATATTCAGCACCTACGGTGTTTTAAACGCCATCCTATTGAAACTCGGCATGATCGAACCAGGTAATTACATAGATTGGTTAGGCTCACACAAGTTCCTGGGCATAGCATTGATGAACGCGCTAAGCCTATACCCTATATTGTATCTAAGTTTGGTTGCAGCCCTGGCAAACATAGACCCATCCCTAGACGAAGCCGCTGGCAATCTCGGCTGTCGCGGATTGAAAAGATTCTTCAAAATAACATTTCCATTACTCAGACCTGGGATATTTGCCGGATGTACCCTGATCTTCATCTGGGCCTTTACCGAACTTGGTGTACCGCTCATGTTTGACTATAACCGAGTAACACCTGTACAAATCTATTTTGGGCTGAAAGACATAGGAAACAATCCACTTCCATTTGCACTGGTCTCGGTCATGCTTGGCTTCTCGGTGTTGTTCTATATTCTTGGGAAAGGATTACTTGGTAGACAAACCTTTTCCATGATGGCTAAGTCAACCCACCTATCCGGCCCAAGGAACATATCAGTGCCCAGACAATTGCTATGCACTGGGTCATTTCTGGTGGTCATAATGGCCGCACTGTTACCGCACCTGGCAGTGATCATAAAGTCGTTCTCAGCGGATTGGTACAATTCCATATTACCAGACATATTTGTTATAGATAACTACAAACGCGCACTGAGCCATCCATTGACCGTACCATCTATAAAAAACAGCCTTATATATTCCAGTATGGCAACGGTCGGTGCAATACTACTTGGTACTGCGATAGCTTTTGTTGTGGTTAGAACAAAGTTTCCCGGCCGTCACATCCTAGATACCCTATCGATGATGCCCTTGGCAGTACCCGGACTGGTAATGGCTTTTGGCTATCTGGCCATGACCCAGACCGGTCGTACCTTTGAAATTCTCAACCCCATAGAGAATCCGACCGCTTTGCTGATCATAGCCTATATTGTCAGAAAAATTCCCTTTGCCGTTCGCTCGGCCATGGCTGGGTTACAACAGACAAGCATAACCTATGAAGAAGCCGCTCAGTGCCTCGGTTGTCATCCCTTTAAGACGTCACTGAAGATTACACTTCCGCTAATCACTGCCAACTTAATATCCGGCGGACTACTGGTATTCTCCCAGGCAATGCTTGAGGTGTCAGACTCCATAGTTCTGGCTCAAAAACAGCAATATTATCCTATTACAAAGGCAATTTACGAGCTGATGCATATGCTATCTGACGGCCCATTTTTAGCCTGTGCGCTCGGCGTCTGGGCCATGACATTCTTGGCAGTTACAGTCATCGGCACCTCGTCCATGATGGGCAAAAGTTTTGGAGCGATATTTCGTGTATAATATTGCCAAATCACAAATCCGATGATAGAATATCATTGACATTTATATAATAAATTTAAGACAATATTATATGTTTCCATTGTTTATTGATGTATGGCGAATGAGTGTATAGAAGTTGTTGGTAAAGTAATAGCTGTCCTTCCAGGGACGATGTTTAAGGTAGAGTTGGAAAATAACCATGTGGTTCTAGCCCATATATCAGGTAAACTTAGGAAAAATTTCATCAAGCTCACCATAGGGGATAAGGTTCGTATGGAGATGTGTCCCCATGATCTGGAGAAGGCGCGGATTATTTTTAGGTTGAAAAATGCTTTTGTCCCAAAAAATACGCCCATTCGCAGCTTTGGACCGGGACATAATTAGTTCATCTAGATACTATTGGTTCCGTTATAGGTTATGGATGACACAGTTGTAGCTCTGGCCACGCCGATTGGGTACTCTGCTATAGCCAAAATAAGAGCCAGCGGCCCTCTCTGTCGTACAATCCTAGCAGCTGTATTTTCTAAAAACGAAATAGAGCCACGGTACGCCTATTTAGATAATTTTGTAACGTCAAATGGCGAGGTTGTTGATCAGGTCATATTCCTGTTTTTCGACGCATCTCATTCCTATACCGGCGAAGATAGTCTGGAAATAGATTGCCATGGAAACCCTATTATTGTGGCGAAGATAACTGATACTCTGTGCCATATTGGCTGTCGGATTGCGAAGCCAGGTGAATTCACTCGACGCGCGTTTCTGCATCGAAAGCTGGACCTATGCCAGGCAGAAGCCGTCCTGGATGTCATTCATGCCAAAAGCGAAAGAGCCCTGGCAATAGCCCAACGACAGCTCGGTGGGACTCTTGGAAATAAAATCTCCGACCTAAGTTCGACCATTATCAAAATTCTCGCAGCCATAGAAGCTCACATAGATTTTCCTGATGAGGAAACAGGATTTGACCAAAATATACACCAAATTGCACTGAAAACATTCCAAGACCTGCAGAGACTAATCAATACTAATTTTTATAAAAATTCCCTGGAGAATGGTATAAATGTGGTACTGGTTGGCAGGCCAAATGTGGGCAAAAGCAGCCTGATGAACGCTCTACTAAATACTGATCGAGCCATAGTCAGTTCCGAACCTGGAACCACCAGGGACTTTATTTCTGAAACCATAAGGTTAGGTCCAGACATGGTAAAAATTTCCGATACGGCTGGAATAAGATCACCGGAATCGATCCCAGAAAAAATAGGCATAGCCAAAACCTTCGAAATTGCATCCAGCTGTGATCTGATGCTTCTTGTGCTCGATGCGGCTACAAAAAATTATGATTTAACAGAATTTAAGCAATTATTGGCCGAAAAACCATCTCTGCTGGTATTGAATAAAATCGATCTTGGGGATGGCCAGGAAATAAAAACTCCACCCAGTGCTGAAATGGTAGTTGTTTCTGCAAAAACTGGTTATGGCATAGACAATTTAAAAGCAGCCATGGCCAGAATCATCATTGAAAAAAATCTGATGCCATCGGAAGATGAATTCATTGTAAACTCTAGACATGCGCAAATTTTAACCAAAGCCAAAGATTATATCGGCTTCACTCTCGAAAGACTTGCCAAAGGAAATGATCTCGAGCTGGCAGCCAGTGACCTTAGATCTAGCCTTGAAACACTTGGTGAGATAATTGGCAAGTACGACAATGAAAGCATGCTAGACGAATTGTTTGGCCAATTTTGTATAGGTAAATAGAGATCTTCTAGACATTGATATTTCTTGCAATGGCTTTTTCGGCCTCGCCGCTTTCCTGGATTGCCTGGGCAGCTCTGGCAAAAGCGTCCTTTACAAGATTAACCAACGATTGTATGTCTGCCATCTGACCTTCCTGGATAGTATTCATGAATTTATCATAGGAATCAGACCTAGTTTTTATCGCATCAATTTCCATGGCGTTTTTAGTAAGTGATGCCTGTTCCATCCCCGCTGCAAGTTGATACAAAGCACCGTAAATTTGCATAACGGATGAAAAGGCCCTCTGGATCTTTTGAACAATATCTATAGACCTTGCAAGACTACCGCCTATCCTTGATATGGCATTAGCAACTGATGCTAATTTAGATACACCACTAGAAATATTTGCAGCCACTTTAACCGTCGCTGTTCCAACCTTTACAGCGGCATTTCCAACTTTGGCAGCATTTGCCGAAGCCACACTCATACCAATCATCAACCCAATGTCTATTGCCATTTGAAGTGCAAGCTTAGCCTTATTATCATCATTCATACCGCTGGTAATCAATTCACCCATGCTTTTATCCGCGGCAAACTCCGTTATTTGCATCGCCAATGCAGCAGCCATAATGATTAGGGCCGGAGCAGCTGCTCCACCGGTAACTACGGTAACAACCGCCGCTGCAATCGTAGCTACCACACTAAAGGCAAACATAATTATCTTACCGGCTTCCGTCTGCATAAACTTCATGAAGGCCGTACCATTAAGCCACTTCATAAACCTCTGAAACGGTGTCTTTATCCTTGCCTGTTTTATTTTATTCTTTATCTGTTTCATCGTCGTATTACTGGATGAAATACGCTGATTCATTGTGGTTTCCACACCCTGCATCTGGGTCTCCAGCATCAACTGGGCACTGACGGCCGAGAGGATTAGCATGGCCACCGCATTGCTTATTGTGCCGATTTTTGAGATATCTAATTTAGTTGGTTGATATACTTCATTTATGTGGTCATGGGGAGTATACATCATCGTGCTGGCGAACATATTTTTCTCCAGCCTTGCTGATACAATATCCGACAATGTAATTGCTTCTTTAGGATTACTAAGCCGCTTTTTTTCGTCGGACAACAATATGTCTGTCAGCGAACGAACATTGATATCAACAGAATCTCCCATACATCACATAGCACTGGTTATAATTATATTAAAAATGACATAAAAGGCAATCATTGACCAATTTTAACACCTAGGACTTTCCAGTGTTTGGATCGTTATTAGCCAGATCATTTATCACGTCCAGGATGGTTTTAGCTCGTTTGCATAGGCGTTTATTTTTACCGTAATTTTCTCCCATCTCGCAGGTTATTTCAAAAAAAGTTTTGGCATTATCCGCATCTCCCAGTGCAACCGAACAATCAGCCATGGCAGAAACCAACTCTATATCCGTTGGATCTAGCATGAACGCTGTGAAGTACATCATTCTGGACTCTTCATATTTCCTCATCATATAGCAGGTCAAGGCCAGTGCCTTCCAGTATTTCTTTTGGAAATGATTAAGTATGCACAAAAAGTAAAAAATGCTATGAGCCTTGTCGTATTTTTTCTTTTGAAATAAATCATAGCCAATGCCATAGGCTGCCTCCAGATTTATATCAGAGATACCTGGAATCTTTTCATACAATGCCACGTTCGGATCTTTGTCAGAGAAGTACTTAGTTAACAACTCATCAAAAGATTTATCAATCTTTAATTTACCATCACCATCCATTTGTAAAAATATTACCTAATATTCGAATATATCTGTCTCAGCGTATCACCGTTATTCTTGAGCATCTGGGTAGCGATAGACGTGGTCTCATTACATATCTGCATGGTACGTTGCATGTTAGTTGAAATGATTGCTCCGTTCGAATTCAGCTTATCTATATATATTCGAAGGCTTTCGCTCCACAGAGATACCTCATCTGCTCCAAGGCCAGACTTTCCAGAGCCATAACACTTATTCAGTATGTTTTTTATCTCATTATCTTTTGTTTCAATATCGCTGTGGGTCCAGAAATGTGTCAATGGCATTCTCTGTTCAATTGGTGCCGTATCATCCGAAGAAAACAATTTCGTTCCATCTATATAAGCCTTCAGTTTCGTTATTTCTTCCTGGGTGTATACCCGGGGCTTTTTCCCATCGCCACTACCAGTATCCCGTGATGCATCGGCCAAAGAATCCAAGGCCAGGACTGTCTGGGCACGATTTTTTTCTCCTATTAAATATTTAACAGCAATATTAGTTGCTTCTACGCCAAACATATCCACCATGGCTTCCAACTTATACATCATGATAAACGCATTATAGTCATAGTCCGGTGCAGTGAAATTTTCCTTATGAGCGCCAGCATCGCCGTGAAAAAACTTTTGGTGAGTTAGCAATTCCATGGCTTCTATCATCTTAGCAGCGTCTTGGTTATTTTTATATTCATCGTCGCTAAGTCCACCTGCTCTGGCTGTATCGGTTGATACGTAGCTATAATGACCTGTGCCTCCCCAGTCATTGGTAATAGGAGGATAGCTGTCCGTTTCAAATCCATTGATATTATCTCCGGTTGCACTATCGTTCTTCGTTCTATTCGGCGTTATATCATTTGACGGAAAGGCATAGCCCCGGACATCCTCGTTCATGACATTAAACATTCCCTGGAGATAATTATCCATCACTCCCTTGGGTAATGTTGAGCTACCTTCCAGCTCGGTCCTTATCCGCCAATAGGCTTTCAATAACTTGTCTCCTGTCCCAGCAGTTAAATACTTTGCACCGGATAGTTTCTCCGGATTACCTGTCATGGATAGACCAAGTGCTGGGCCAAGAATCGCACCACCAAGAATTGCCATCCCAAGAGGTCCAGCCAATAAAAATGGTAACGCAAATGGCGCGGCAAAGGCTGCAAATATGGCGATATTTCTGCCAGAATTCTTAGACTGAATTGACTTGGCCACATCTCCGAATTTATTATCGATGCCACTGACCTTGTCATACATTTCCTTCATAGTCCCCAATTCTAGCAAATCGGTGGATGTCAAATCGCTTAACATCAGGCTCATGCCATCCTTCACCTTCAATTGTCCCTGGGTTATGTAGGATAAAAAGAGCGATGCATCTGTACCACTGGATGACAAATATTCCATCCTTTTATTGAAACTGGAATTATCATACCTCTCCAGTTCTTCGTCATTGGAAAACAGGTTCGTCGGTGCCTTAATTTTATTTTTACCAAAATACAACACCACGTTTGCCGGTATGGCTACCTTTGCATCCTCGCCGGCCTTAGCGGCTGATGCCTGGACTTTATTTATATCTTGCAGTATCATATTCGCCTCTTTGATTTTTTCATTATTTTCCTCTACCTGTTTTATGATGTCAGCAAGTAATTGCTTTTGGGTTGTAAATTTTTCGTACAATGTAGCCAGTAATTGTATTACAACACCATAGCTCTCGTAATCTCCATGCCATATGGCAGTGGCACTTACAAATACAGGTTTGGTGATGCTATCTGTTAGACTATAATTTTCAAGATAGATCGGGTTGCCACCTCCATCGTAGCCTTTGACCAATCTAATAAATTTACCACCAGCATCCTTTATCTGTTTCTCGTTCATGCCGCTTTCATCCAATGTAATCCAGGATGATTGCTTTTTGTCGTAAACATAATATTTGGGTTGTAACTGTAGCAGAGAAACCTGATAATCTTGCAAAGCTTTTGAGTATTGAAGAAACTCTTTTAGCGAGGTCACATAATCATCCAACGGGCCACCTTCCAAAGGTAATTCATCGATTTTTGCCATATAATCCTCAAGGGAAATTTTATTAGCCTTATAATCACTAACTATTTTCTTTATCGTGGTTGCCTGTCTTTTATACATCTGTTGAAGCTTCGAATAGTTACTACTATCATAGGCCTCGAACAAATTAACGCTGCCAATATAGTCATTCTTTGTGTTAGATCCTTCTGTTCCTATATACTTACGCAGTGCCTTTATTTTATTCAATACCGCGGCATTCATCTTACCATTTAGCATGCCACCGGTATCATAGGATTCTATGATCAGGTCCAACGATTTGCTATAGTCTGCCAGTTCTTTCAAAAATGCTTCTTTGCCAGCCTGGGAAAACACCCAATCGACATTGTTTGCTATAATTGTATTTATTCCAATGCCAACTATTTCACGAACCCTACCATTGTTATATACATCTAAGCCGTACACATTATTGAGCAACCCATCATATAGCTCATAGTCTTTCATTTCTTTGACGTAATCATCCAGGGCAGAATCCATGGCCACCAAGTACTCATTTAGCGATTCGGTTGAAATTAATTTGATCTCTTCAGAATTAGCAAAATATGTAGCCTCTCTGATAGTTGCTAGGGCAGATTTATACAGCGAAGCGTCCATGGAATCGCCACGCCACCCCTGGTAGGTCCTCATTTTAGATGACTTTTCAATAATCCAAGCCTTTGTAAATGGCAGTATCGCCTCCTGGGAATACTCCGATGTTCCATTTTCTATTACATCCAGCAGTGACAGAAAATCTTTTCTTTGAGCCATCGATTCTATGCAACCATCAAGTTCACTGGTTACTTTATCCACGGACTTTACAATGGAAAGGACTTCCTTGGCAGCCTTATATTTTTCGCTGGAAAACACATAGGAAGACACCAATTCACCTTTTTCGGCCTTTTCCAGCTGGACTGACATATTGTACTTCAGATCTATTTCGGCTTCATCTAATAATTTTTTCAGTGACTCCACGTACAATTCATAATTTCCATAGCCAGATGAAGTATTTTTCTTGGCATTTTCATACTCTCTTTTTGCCGTCTCATAAATTGGACCGAGTGTCTTTATCTCATTTATCATACCATTGGCATTGGCTTTAGCAAGATTATGGGCTGCATCATATAACTGCCTAGCTTTCTCAGCAAGCCCAGCGAAATTCTGCAGATCACTACCGCCACTGAGGTTTTTTAAAGCCATATTTACGTTGGAAATCATGACCTCCTCATCG
Source organism: Puniceicoccales bacterium (assembly GCA_031283585.1). Lineage (NCBI taxonomy): Bacteria > Pseudomonadati > Verrucomicrobiota > Opitutia > Puniceicoccales > Puniceicoccales bacterium. The sequence continues at coordinate 51,083 of JAITBP010000003.1, read as the reverse complement.
CCAAAATTCAATTTTTCGTTGTACATCCTGACATCATGGGTTGCTAATCTATCGCTTAGCCTCGAAAACATTGCGGTAAATTCACTTACAGCACTCAATGCCGATGATGTATACTCAGCATCAATGGAACTAATACCGGCCTTCCAAATATTGAGTCTTTGTTCCAATTCTGAGCCAATTGTCATGATTTCGCTTAGGAATGACTGCCGCACACTCTCTTCTACCAAATATCGCGCCGATGGAGAGAACTCTTTTGCTACGTAATTGAATCTAGGGCCATAGGATTCTATCACCTTATAGGAGCCAATTTTTGATGACTCGGACTGTGCATCATATTCAACGGCAATAATTTTCCCCGATGCCATATCTATCTTGTATGCCACGTCACTGGCATTAACTGACTGGTTATCCATAACAATCCGTTCACCATCTTTATTTATGAAAAATCCCTCATCATCGGTGGTTAATGAATCGCCACGGGAATCCACCAGCCCAACATGGGTAGATGTGTAGGTTTCCCCACCAACGGTGATGGCCAATCTTGTGTTTGTTATATTACCACCTGCATCAATCTTAAAAAATATACCCTGGAGGTTTTCTGCATCATAAAACGACGTCTTGGTCAAATTACTAACATAGGCTGCTATAACACTAGGGTCTGGGTTTTCTAAAGAAGCAAGCTCTATCACCTTCGTTTCTCCATTATACATTGAGCATGCATAAATGTTATTCTGGGCGTCTTTAAACGTGTAAACGCCAGTGGTTTTTAATAGCATCATGTCACTTTTCGATGTATCTCTATTGTGCCAGGTTAAATCCAATACCTGCCCATCCATGATAGAAAATATATATTCTGCCATGCTGAGCCTATCATTAAATACGGAGCAGAAATTATAAGCTTCGCCGTGTGTATAGCTCATCTTTAGATCATCGATCAATGCCAGCACCGTATCCGTAACTATGCGCTTACCCGGCTCATCCGGACTTTTGTTTTTATTGAGTTCAACAATAGCCTGCTTATTAACGGTCGTATCCCTTACATTCCAAACGGAAACCAAATCTTCCAGTTGTTTTATTAACAGTAACATGCTATTGTCTGCTTTAATCAAGCCATTACCTATGAGTAAATTTGTCTTATTGGTATCTAAGACAGCACTACTATTGGTTCCATCACCACCCAAAATTGCCTTAATGACCGAGTCCAGCTCACCCTTCCTTATATCATATACGGTCTTTGGATCACTATTCGCATTGTAATCCCGGATTTCAGATAGAAGATTTTCTATATGCTCGGCCATTGTTATACCTTTTTCACCTCCGGCTTCGGCCCCATCTTCACCGGTGGCTGGCATATCACCAAATGGAGATATACCTTCCACCCTGATCGAAGATGCGGATCTAGTTACAAACGCGTTATTATCACATTCATAATCCATATTGTTTAATGAAGCTATAGGCTTAGATGGCACTTCCCATGTATCACCCTTAATCTTATGGTAATAGACCGCATTTTGCATAACAGTTAATTCTGAACGCAGTTTATCTTCATCATCCTGATCAATTCTCCAATTTTTATACTTAGAAAATAACCTATCTATCTCTTTCGTGAAAAATTCCCATGAAGCGTGTTGAACCATATAGGTTTCAACATTGTTCATTATTGAACCTTTATCGACGAATAATTCTTTATATTTGGTTATTACATCCAGGAATGGATCTTTTGTGTCTTTACCTAAATTTATTGTTTTACCAGCCAAACCATTAAGGCACTTAATAATATCATTCAATTCAACATCAGCGCCTTTATATGAAAAAAGTTCGCTCAATGTTGAAATCTTATTACTGCCAGTGGCGTATGTACCTTTTATAATTTTGTCCAATATATTACTGTAGGTGCTGTCTAATCCAAGTACGGATGCTTTCTTTTTTATAAAATTTAGGACAACTATAGACGAATTTCTTTCAAATTCCAGCATCGCTTCATAATACAAATTAAACAACTCTGGGCTACTGGCCAATGTCCTGGTATCCAATTTGGCTGCATCACCGGAAATTTGTGTTGCTAGCAGTTTCGGTCTTTTGGCAATAACATCGTTATATTGTTTATAGACAGCTGCACGCATATTTTCCATAAGGTTTATTACGGCTACCTGATCCGAATTTATATCACCGGTCACTCCATATACAGCAGAAAGTGACAATGCCTTTTTGTCAGGGTCAACATTCGCCTCATCAGTCTTTGTGTTATACTGTCCAATGTAACTCTTGATGCTTAATCCATCATTAGGAGTGCCTTTTATATGCTCAATCAGGTCTTTTGAAAAATAGTTGCCACCTCTGGACAACATCATTTGCAATGTACCACCGGTACATAAACTCTTTTGTGACAAAATTGCATTCCTAACTGGAGTAATGGCTTTAACAAAGGCTGCATTGTCAGTAGCAAATTTTGAAAGATTATCTAATATGATACTTCGGATGTTATCCAAAGGAGCGTCCTTTATGAATGGAACACCAAGCATTGTACATAGATCTTCCTTGTCGGAGTCATTCAAATTAGATGATAAATTAGAATTAGATGCATAATTCTTTATTACCTTCATGAGCAACATTGTACTACTGATAGCACTGGACATCTCATCAATCATTGTCTTACAGGCATTCTGATCATCGATGGATCTAAATTCACCTAAGGTTATAACTTCATTGAGATAGCCATATGCTGTTGATGTTGCTTTATCTTTAGCGTTACCAATACTTGTTATTATATCGCCTAAATTCGTTATAATCCCAGCTAGATCGCTGGTATCCAATGTGTCTTCAAAAAATACTTTCTCTATGTCTGCATAAACATTTACAATATTAGCATTGATATCGGCAAGTTTACTTGATAAATTAACGACATTTGTGCCATCCTTCAGCAGAATGTCTTCTTTGGCAACATCAAGCTTACTGTCAGCAATGGTTCGCGGCAGGGTAAATGCCACCTTCGTATTAGCAAATAGATCGAGTTGATTTAAAACTATTTCCCGGCTCTTTGAATTGACCCTCCAATCCGGATAGAGGAGTTCCAACCTTGTGAACCAATTATAGAATAACTCAGATTGACTAACCTCCATCTTTGAGGTGAAAATTTTATCTATTTCGGTAAGTTGGCTAACATAGTCCACATACATATCCTTCATTTCAATAGGCAAATTATTTCCTTTTGAGTAGGTTATAGTTTCTTGCCCATTGGAATCGGTAGTTATGGTGAAGTCTATGAATTTCTTTATTTCTTCTTTTAATACTGATATATAGTACCTAATAACCGTAGAGTCGTAGTTTTGCTTTTTGCTTTCGGCCATCTCGGTGTACTGATTTAAAAGATTCAAAAAAGACGTCTGATAGCTCTTTAGATTGGTGATTATGCTGCCAGATATGATGTTGTTGTTGCCGGTGCCATAGTGATCCTTCAGATTAAGTATCCTATTGGCAGTGGTATTCGCCAAATTACTTACCGATGCAAAGGCTATGGTCCCGTTATTATTCATCTCTATATTCCTCAAGAGACTTTCATTTTCCCATCCAACCGGATAATCCCACTTGGAAGAATTGCCATTATTATCGTTTATGCTTAATTGAAGGCTCTTTTTTATATAACCTGCGGTGGACTCTACAATCGCGTTATACCACTTTATAAGCCCATTGGCTATCATTTTATCTGAGCCGGCATTACTGGATCCATTACTTCCCCTGGCCGCATAGGTTTTGATTCTTTCGTGCAATTCATTTAGGACCTTTCCTAGGTTTTCGAGACCATTGTTGTTCGCCTGGCCGGAATCTATGCCATTCTCGGCTAGATAGGTAAATTGACGATTTAGGTACTCCAACATGGTATCCGACCCGGTTATGCCAATGGCATCGACAATCGATTCCACCGTTTTCCATTCAAAGGATCCGATGGCACCCCGTGGTGGCGTATCAAAGATGGTTGGTTCTTCGATCATTGTGAATGCAGCTAGTTTGGTTCCATACACAGGAATTGACTTAAAATTCGCGATGGTATCGCCAACCGTATAAACCCCGGGTCTATTTGGAATAACATCCAGATCATTTGTCGGATAGCCATTAATCAAGCTGATTAGATTATTTTTGATTTCATTAATGTTTTCAGTTAATTTTAAACCTAAATCACCATATGAAGCTGTCCTTATCTTTTCCAGCAGCTGATTTTTCATGGAAGAACTCTTTGCCCAGTTGGGATAGTTGACCTGTAAATTTTTCAGAACATCCTCGGGCACTCCGGCGGAAGTGAAATTTATCAGGCTGTCAACCATCTTATAATTAACTATGAAATTCTTTACTACTTTGAATTCATCTTCCAGTAACTTAAACCCACTGGATTCATTGAGCTTACCATTACTATCACATAATGAATCCAGGATATTGATTAATTTTTCACGTTCGGGTTCATTGGTTCGCCAGTTCAGATAGGAGGCTTCCATGGTCTGCAGGAAATTACAGAAGACTTTTGACTGGACAATCAGTTTCTGTTGGCCTGCTGAATCTATGATGTCCGTTACTCTTTTCTTTAAATTAGATAGCCCTTTATAGATATTTTCGGTAAAACTTGCCGTCCCACTGCCCTTTGCATTATTTTTAGCATTTAAGGCAGCGTTTATCGCATCTCCAATTATCCCGTGACTCACACTGTCCCCAATTAACTCTGTTTCGAGCTTTACGATTTCATTAGCGGCAAAACCCCTCATATCTGGTGTTTTTGCATTACTAAATTCCTTTACATATCCGATAAAATTGGCAAATGTACTATCCTTATCCAACAAATTCTTCAGGGCACCGCTCACCTCCCATACGCTGTTTATCTCTTTTGTAAAGCCTCCGTCACCGGATTTATTCTTGGTCGTTTTATTGGCACTGACATCGCCAGCCAGGTTGCCAAGCATAAGTACCAAGGAATTAGTCGATGTAGTCTCAGCTTCCCAGGCACTCGCATTGCCCAGTGCCGTCATAATAGCGCTAATCTTGGCAATCTCCTCCTGGGCAGCAGGTTTTTTGGCTTCGCGCTCTGCATGCCAACTTTCGTATTTTTCCTTTAATCCATATAAAGATGAATTATATTTCTGGAGGGCGGCTCTGATGTCGGCTGTGACAGCGGCTTTGGCTCTGGCAGCAGCGGTTTCGGATTCGGTGGCGTAGCCGTCGATGATTCCGTTGGCGACATTAATTCTGTCTATGTGGCTGGAGGCGATGTTTTTGACGACATTGGCAACGGCCCTGGCTTTGGCGGCGGCGATTCTGGTGGCTTCGGCGACGGCTGGGAAGCCTGAGACGTTGTTAGCGGCAGTTTCAGCGGCGGCGGCGGCAGTTTCAGCAGCGGTGGCGGCGTTGGTGGCGGCGGTTATTATAGCGGTGTCGCTGGTGATGTCGGTCCTGAAGACGTTGACCTTGACGACGGCTTCTTTGGCGGCGTCAGCAGCGTATCTGGCGGCTTCGGCGGCAGCGGTGGCAGCATCAGCAGCGGCTTCGGCTTTGGATTCTTTGGCGACGTCGGCAGCCTTATAGGCAATGATATCTTCAGTGGTAATGTCGACAACAGCGGCTTCGGCTTTGGCTTCGGCAGCGGCAGTTTCGGCGGTTTTTGCGTCGGCTTCGGCTCTGGCAGCAGCGCCTCCGACTACGCCGTATTTGGCTTCGGCTTCGGCGACGTTGGCGGCGGCGGTGGCGGCGGCGGTGGCGGCGGCGGCGGCGGTGGTGGCGGGGTTGGCGGTGGTGGCGGTGGAGGCGACTACGGCCATGGCTCTGCTGAAGATGAAAGAGCAGGCGTTGATGGCTTCGGTGACGCCTCTGACAGTTCCAGCGTTGACGGCGTTGGCGGCGGCGTTGGCAGCGGCTTTGGCGGCGTCGGCAGCGGCTTTGGCGGCGTCGGCAGCAATTCTGGCTTCGTCTTTGGCAGCGGTGTAGGCGGCGGTGGCGGCTTCGGCATCTTCGGCTTCGGCGGAGGAGGCAATGGCGTTGGCGGCGGCGGCAGTTTCAGCGGCGGTGGCGGCGTCTCTGGCGGCTCTGACGGCGGCGGAGGAGGCGGCGTCGATATTGGCTAAGACGTCGGCAACGGCTCTGGCGGCTTTGGCGTCGTCGTCGGCTGCTTTGACAGCAGTTCCGGTGATTTTCGCGTTTCTGATGGTGGCCTCAATGCCCGGTGCATCGATTTCTTCCAGCAATTTAGCTAAATTAGTAGCTTGGCTGTTCGATAACCCAAGCAAATCTTTTAATTTCGATAAGTACCTGTTTCCATGGGCATTTCCATAGGCATTATGCATGTTTTCCTTATAGCCTCTTTGCATGGATATTATAGTCCCTTTATGCCAGTGAGAGTTATTCGTATCACTAGTACCATATCCCTCTTGGCCAGCACCACCCTCTATAGCACCTTTATCTCGCCAACCCCAATAATTAGAACCAGTTCCAGTTGTATGGGTGTAAACATTGTAATTGAAATCACAATCCTTATTCTTATTAAGGTAGGCAAGCACCTGTTCAATTCTTTCTAACCTCGCATCACTACTTATTGATACATTCGCCCCGGATATATGGTCTTTTAATCTGGTTAAATCACGTTTAACATTGTTGTTATCTGCACCAGATTGCCATATATTATTCAGTTTGATATGTCTTTGAGATTCTTGACCACCAATATGACATCCACCAGGTTCACCCCAATCACTCTCATTGCCGTACCCATCCTGGTTACTAGTATGATCTTTGATCGTCCATCCACCAACTCCATTAGCAACACCAGCTGTATATAACCTCATTGGTTCATAAACATGATTGAAGCCTGTGTTTGTATCCTCTCTAAAACTATCTATCGCACCATCAAACTCTGTGGCTATGGTTACCGGGTACTGATCAAGTGGCGATATGCTCGGCATAGCATAAATATAAGGGTTGAATGCCTCTCCAGTTCCAGAAAGATAGTTAGTACTTATATTATTCATTGTGTTTACACTTGGAACGATCTTCAGATCAGAAGCATCGTCATTGGAGACCATATAGGATACCAATTTACCAAGTAAACCCTCGCTCTTGTCAACCGCCATCAAACAAGCTTCCAGCTCCGTCGGATAGGCAATGGATTCCCTTGGTATAAGATTATTAATCTCATCTATTATCGGATTCGGCCTATTTTGGGATGGATCAGTGGTTGTGGCCGGCTCATACTCCATGGCAGCGGTCTTGCCAGTGCCAAACTCCAATATCTTCGGCTCGGATATACCATTCATCGTAAAAAATCCCAGCTTTTCGTTTACCTGGTAGATCGGTACGTCCATCATCCATTTAACTTCTCTTAGGAAATTGGTCACCGGATCCTTCTCACCAAGCACCTTGGTATTTTTAATGAAATAACCCTCTAACACCTTGGCCATGTCCGTATGCCTCAGCGCATCTCTAAAGTACAAACTGTTCACATCCCAGGGTTTGGCATCGGTATTGCTCCTGGCATCAATCCAGTAGTTTGATGGCTTGCCAGACGCATTAGCGACACACTTCTCAACCTTTGACTCGGAAAAGTTATATCTGTAGTAAAATTTTAATGGTATGCCACTGGACTTATCTTCCACATACAGCAGTTTATTACCATAGGAGTTATCATTGATAGCTATAGCACTCCCGTCCATATTCCTGAATTGGACGTAGATTTTCTTGTCATTCTTCACTTGCTCACTATCTTCCAGGAATTGCATCTCATCACCAACCTTGCCATAATTTCCAAAAACATACTCCAACATCATCATCTTACCATAGGCATCCTGCTGGATATTGACGTTCCTGAAAGACACGAAGCTTACCTGGCTTAATGTGCTAGAGATCTCTTTTACTTTGGTAGTTAGCGCCAGTAATTCCGTGCCCCGGCCAAGATCCTTATCCTGCAACTCCCAGCTCCTAGTCAAAGTGTCAAGTTTGTTAGCACAGTCAAAGAACATCTGATAAGCTAGCTTAATCCTTTCATTTTCATCTGTACTGGCACCACTGGTAGACTTGATAGTCTTTACAAGACTTTCAACCACGTCCACGAGATTATTCCCAAAGAACTCACTCGGCGTAATGGCATTACCAAAGGCATAGGAAATTATATCGTTCGCTTCGGCCAGTCTGCGCATATAGACATTTCTTTCACTGGACGATATTTTGTAGTTACTTATCTCGTTTCTTATATTTCTAACATAGCTCTCGAATTCGCCGCTATATTTCTTACGCCACTCCACATCACCAATATCATCAGATCCAAGGCCATCGAACCTATCGAGCAACTTATCCAATTCATCGGCAAGTCTGTCCCCACCAATGGATATGAAATCCTTGTTCCTTTCAACGGTATCGTCAATGATAGTTTTGGCCCCATTATAATAGGCAATTTCCTTTGAATAGGCCGACAAATCGCCAGATAACGATGTCAGATATCCCTGCAATTTATCAATCACATCACTAAATTTATCAACCTTGGTTATTTCAGGGTTATCAACGGTAATTTTCTTCAGGTCATCCAGACTATCGAACAAAGATTTTACGAACACTTTATCTGCTTCAACACCGGTTGACTTTTCAGCAATAACCTTAACATCACCAATGCTCCTGTATTCGAACTTCTTGCCAGCGACATATATATCGTCTGGGCTATAAAGCACACCATCTTCGCCTTTGACCTTAGCGCCAGAAATTTCTACATAAAGATCATCATCTAATCTCGAAAAATCACCTTCCGACTTATAATGGATTTTATCAGTTCCTTCACCTACGTTTATGAACTTGTACATGGTTCCAAATACATAAACCTCGCCACTGGTAACACCAACCACCGAATAGGTCGGAGGGTTTCCGTTATCCGATTTATAATACACATCCTGTAATCTGGTGAAATTTGGGTCACCATCTACATCGCTAAGTTTGAAATAACCTTGTTCTTCGGCACGGACATATTCGCCATTGGCATCCTGGCCATACAGGGCACCACTGGCCTTGATTTTTACCAGGCTTGCTGAGCCATAATATGCGCCATTTTCTCCTTTCAATAATCCTGCTGCCCCGACTGGGTTACCTATTTTGTATCTGCTCAGTACATCATTTACACTGGATTTGGTTCCTTGCGAATCTATTGCATAAAACCCTATGATCTTTTCCTTAGAAGATCCTACATTGACTTTTAATTCATCGGTCCTGTAATATGATGAATCACCTACCTTTATAAAGTCACCACCTTTGGCTTGGCGCTCCGCAACAAAATTACCAGGATTTGGAACCTTCTTACCATTATTAGCTATGAAAGAAAATTCATTGCCAGTTGATATCTCAACCTCATTATTACTACCGTCCTTTATAAACACACCACTATTGTGATACATGCCGTCCACATCTTTCACAAAATTATCTTCACCAATGAAATTCTCATCTTCGGTATTTTGCACGAATGAAAATCTTTCCATCGGCGAATTGATCTTTTTATAGTCGCTCATACTACTACTCGGAATAGCAGCAAAAAGCCCCTTATATAGGTAATATTTATCGCCAATCTTTACCTTGATATCCGAAGCACGATGATAGGCATCATCGGATCCAAATATAAATGTGTTGGAATCAGATGTAGCCATGGGCGTAACACTTGGATCCCTATCACTCATCATATAATATTTTACCTGCCCAGTGTTCTCATCTCTATCGAGTAATTTCGTATATTTTCCATTGGATTCCACATATATATTGTCATACAATATGTCATTTCCTGAACCTTCGAACTCAGGGGTTCCTTTGTATTGGGTGTAGGCCAACTCACTGACACCCGGAGTGGCCTTTCCTATATAAAGCTTACATTTTGACAGATCATAGTATCTCTCTCCGACTCTTACGGCTGAAAATTCAACATTGCACAGACTGGTCACGTCACTGACCGGGATGTATTCATCCATTATATCGTTCTTTTTTACAATATATTTACTGCCAACGCTTAGATTTAGACCCTGGGCCTCCGGTGATGCTATATCATCCGCCGTTGCTATTCTCACTTCGTACAGCTTACCATCCGTATGCTTGTAATACTTGCTATCAATAAGACTAGTGACATTGCCAAATTTAGTTTCGTCCGTAGCTTTAATATTTTCAGTACCTTTTGTGATATATTTGTCACCAACCTTTATGGTTGAGCCAATGGCCATGGTTGCTGTTTTTAGTTCGTATAACTTCCCGTCATCATCTCTATAGTATTTACCATCAACAGCAAAGTTATTGACACTATATAGGCTATCTATGTTTCTATAGTCAATCTTGAAAGATACATTATCTTTTACATAATATTTATCACCAGCCGCTACATCACTGCTAATAGTTGCCGTTGCCACATTCACTTTGTAGTATTGGCCATCGCTATGTTTATAATACTTAGCGTCCTCCATCACCCTGACATCTTCTCTGCCGACGATAGTTGATGTATAGGACTTTTCCCCCTGATTAAACGAGGTGGCATTGATGGTTTTCTGGTTATAGAGGTCCGACGTTGTTAGAGGAGGTATGTTTTCGTCCAGGTAGTAAACCGTTGGCGGTACATTATTAGGCAAATCATAATAGGAAGACGTGCCGATATCGTTTTTATATTGAACTTTTAAGCCAATTTCGCCATTGGTCAAATTGTAGTACCTATTATCAAATTTTACGTGTGTACCAGATGCATTTTCTCTTGGGTTATATTGCACACCAGGATACTGCACCATGGTCTCGGCTAATCCATCCTTCTTCACATATACCCTGCTGTTCCCCAGGTCATCGACAGCATCATAATTAAATCCACCAATGGATATTTTGAGAGCCGACAATTTTTGTAATGCGCCATCTTCATCCCGAACATTAACGTCTTTGAAATTATAGTATCCATCTGCTGTCGAGAAACTTATGGATTTTCCATCCTTTATACCAACCACACCGGTCATCCAGCTCTCTAGATTACCGCCTGCCAGTTTGACTTTCAATTGAACAGCATCGGTTCCTGATATTTTATGATACTCCGCAGCTGCGTCAGAGCCTGATCTTACATATATACTATCGGCCTCGGTAACCTGCACTATAGAGCCGTTAACCTCGATATATCTCTGGCCCTGGATAATAGTCTTATTATTTGATGTGATTTTTTGTTCTTTAGCCGGAACGGTCTTTATTTCGTAAAAAGCACTGTTAAATTTACAGTATTCGGTGATCTTGCTATTAGCGACATTTACCGCTTTTTCAGCTGTGCCGTTAACCAAAACATAAATAGAATTACTCGCCGGATTATGGTTATTACTATTGTAATCTACATACCAGACCAACGAGGTATCGTTTTTTTTGTAGTATACGCCATTACTACCCAGTAAATATTCGCCATTCTCTTCCCTAATCGGAGTAACCGTGGTTCCGGTCATCATTGGTGAATTAGAAACATTATCACCACTTTTTACATACAAATCCTTGGCATATACATTCTGCAAATCATAGGCTGTCCAATTAGTTATGGCAAGCTCTCTGTCGTTATACCAATATTTGGCGCCATTGAAATCTATATCATTTTCTTCTTCTAGTCCTGCTCTTATTTTTACAGAACTCAACGGATAATAGCCACCATCAGACCCAAGCACATGGTTACCATCAGTGGCACTTTCAAGTGAACCATAAACTAAATTGCCACCAGCCTTAGCTGGATTGATAAATCCACCGCTAACTTTTATGACCTGACTATCTTGAGCTGTATCATTCTTCACCAAACAGGTATATCTATCGGAAATTTTTGGAACATAAAGATAGTTGTTATTTCCTTCCTCCACATATTTACGGCCAGGAAACTCCACTCTTCTTTCTTTTTCATTAGAATCTACAATAAATAAGTCATTTGGATTACCTATTTCGATGTAATCGTCACCGCTTCTTATATACACCTTATTGCTGCTAATCGTAAAATCCTTATCCTGTTCATTGTATTTTACATGTGTATCGTACTCCACCGGCACCACTACTTCGCTTTTGGTCACATATTCAGTGTCGTTCGTCCATTGATACAAAATCGATCCAAAAGATATTTTATCTCCAATGCTGGAAGAATAGAAAAATACCGTGTTACTGTCTACATCATGGAAAGAACCATCTTCAATTAGCAAGCTATTATTCTCTCCATTGGCTATGACTTTATAATAAACACCTTTATCCATAATATACCGTTGATATGGATCATCTGCCTTTATGTAGACACCTTCCGAGTAGATATAATAATCACCCTTAGCTTCCCTGGCCGGATCGTTCATATCAGGGTACTTGTCTTTATCAACGGCGTTATACCCTCGGTGGGTTGCTTGGTAATAAACAGGATATTCATTGTTTTTTGACTGGCCAGGCGTTGTATCTCGAATGGCCTCATCAGAAAGCTTTTTATAGGGCTTATATTCGATGTTGTCGTCCGGTGATCTTACCTTAAAACATAGGCTACTGGCTAATCTAATTTCACCATCTTCACACAGCACATAGTTACCATCTTGAGCTATTTCCCTAGTGCTATTATATCTTACTTCCGGGCTAAAAACACGAAATACATCCCCATTGTCTTGCAAAGAAACAGCAACTCCATTGTTCAGCAGTTCATACATAGTACCGCCGATGTTTATAAATTTATTTTTTTGATTCACATCGTAATATACATCCTCTTCTATATCTTGCGATTTATAGTACCAACCTTTGGAGTCATCGACGGTAACAAAATTACCACTACCAATTGGCATTTCCAGGCGAGAAACCGAATCGGTTATTTTCATATAACCTATGTATGGCTTTATAATTGAAAGCAGCCGCTTGATCTTGGACGCATCTCCCATAATATGTGGGCCACTTTTCAGATTTATGTCCTTCTCACCGTTGGCCAGCTTGGCATAATCTTTTATGGCTTCTGTGGCATTTTCTATATTAAGCGCATCAAACAGAACCTCACGTACCTTAGCCAATGAATCTTCATTGTAATTCCAGTCAGGATATTTGGCCTGGAGATAATTCATCACGATACCACAGCCAAACCTCCTGAAGATCTCTGCCACACCATCTACCGATCCAATAGTGGCGGTTGAAGCCAAAATTTCATTAATTTTATCAATCAAATCCTTATAGGGTATATCACCGGCCATGTTAGAATAGAAATCCTTTAGAGCTTTTACAAAAGTATCATCTACATCCGTTTTAAACTTGTCTATAACAGCATTATAGGCAGCCACGGCTTTGTTGATTTTATCCATAGCACCGACTGCTACTGCAGACAAATCTCCTGGATCCGTTAAACTATTCAACCGCGGTAGACTAGCAATACTGGAAATATCATCCAAAATATCATTCTGATTGGCTGAAGATATGATGTTCCACATTAACGAACCAAGAGTTGCTATATTGGTCCTTATATTACCCAAAGTGCCGTTTTTAACATCGCCTGACTGGATCGGCATAGCCCACCGCGACATGCTGTTTGTACCAGTTATAAAACCTTCACCATAGTTAGTTATTTCTGGCATAAACATGTCGACTAACCTTAGATTCGAATAATTGTCTAACCTCGCTATAATACTATTAAGGAAATCTTCGTCGATTATTTGACTACGCTCTTGTTCCGAACTCAAACTATCAACAAAGCTCTGCCTAACGTTATCGTCCACCGCCCAGGAAGTGTAGGCCCGCTGAAGAATCATCAATGACATTTCAACCTGTGCTCTTTTGATAAAATCGCACATATTCTGCAATAAATCCGCTACAGCTTTGATCTGTGGTGCAGAACCAGCACCCTGTATCTGTTGTTGCAATTTATCATATATGGCTCTCAGGGTCGTTATCACCGTATTGTTTATTTCGATAGGGTTACCCGATGTGTTACCTAGGGTTGTATCTAACGCAGATAATTCTGGGCTAATTGCTTTAAGGCTATCACCTAGCAACGTAATGGCGTCCGCATATGAGCTATCCACATCGTTTAGGCTTTGAATTGTAATGTCGGCCCCTAGCTTTGCTATTATGTTAGTGAAAATTGTACCGTTATCTATACCATTGATTATGTTACCTGTGGCATCGACAAGACCATCTGCCATTTCTCGTACTATGTCGGTGTAGTAAGCCATTCCTTTTTTCATGGTCAGACTACCTGCATCTTCTAGATTTTCGCTTTCAAGGGTTGTGAACTCCACAGGAGTGGTCAAACTGCTCGCGATGGTACAAAGACTGGAAATATTACCATCCCTTGGTATGAATCTTTTGTTAATGGTTAGTTGACCGGAGATCGTCGCAACCTGCGAAGTCTCCATGTATTTCTTAATATATTCAACCAATTCGCCAGTAATGCCATCCCAGATGGCTTCATTGGTCGAGCGGATATCACCATATATTGCTTTGTTAATCGATGTGAACAGACCAGCCTCCAGCTTTCGTAACGTTTCCTTCAGCACATTTACGACCTCGTCATATCTACTCCTTTCATCGGGAGCCAGGCTACTCAAATCACTCGGACTTGTATTTAGGCTCGGAATAATATCGTTAACCGCCTCAATCATACCAGTGAATGCATTATTAAGCTCCGTAAGATTGGTTTCATTTTTATTACTAAGGTAGGTGCTTAGAGTCGTTGTGTAGGCTGACAGTTCACTGGACTGGATACTACCAAGCACCGTGTTATATTTATTGATAAGGTCGTTGACCACATTTTTATAACCAGCGTATTTTTCATAGATGGAATTGTTGATAATTAATAGGTCGTCAAGTTGATCAATATTGATGTTTACGGCGTTAATATCTTGTCTCGTGGTGACATTGCATAGCTGTTCCATTACAGAATTCAGTTTAGTGATATTATTCAGTAATGGGGTGGCGAATTCATCGATAAGAGCCAGGCTATCACTTTTGATATCAACGCTATCAACCAAGTCATTGGACAGGTCATACAGATTATCCGATGGCATAAGCTCTCTTATCATGTCCGTAAATTTTGGCACCGGCTTTTGGACAACAGCCATAATAGCGTCGAGGTTATTTTTATCAAATAGTGATTCCCGTTTTAATATCTCATCTGCCAATGTCTGTTTTAATTCGTCGGATTCAATCCAGTTTGGAATTAGCACATCGTATTGTGATATATATAACTTTCTTATGTGTCTCTGTAATATGTCACAGATTATGGTAAAGACATCTTTTACGGCCATTTTTTCGGTATCACTGAATAGCTCGGCCCCTTGGCGATCATACATGTTACTAATATCTTGATTTATTATGATATTTCTAGGGCCAAGTATATCATCAATTACCGAGTCTAGCTTTGATTCAAAGGCTTGCTTCTTGGTCTCCTCGGATGGGTCACCGCTGCCGTAGACCTGGGCATAGTCCACCAACGCAGCTCTATAAGCTTTAACATTGGTTGCCCAGGTATAATTGTCAATATTAGTCTTAATTTGCTCTACAGTTTGCTCTATATTATCAGTAAAGCGCAGCAACCTATTATGATTAAAAGCATCTCCAAGCCAGTCTAATGCATAAGCTGCCTTAACTGAAAATTCGGACGGAACTAAATTTTTTATGGTGCCAAAGTTTTCTCTACTAATTGCCTTCAAAAAGTCTATGAGTTTATCATTTAGGTCCGTACCAGATTGACTGTCAGCAGTCATCGATTCTCGGACACCTTCCAGGGTATTGCTTAACCCTACTATCATTCTTTTCAGAGCGGCCGTGGCAGTAGATGAGCCCAGTATGCCTTTAAAAACCGATGTGTTAAATCTTGCATCTAGATCGATCTCTGGCACATTATCGTCAAAAGTTTCTGCCAGCGACCTCACCGCCATCGGATCTGCAAAAACAGGAGCATCAATAGCAGCTATAACATCAGCGATTTTACTCTTATAGGGCTCACCCAGCATGCGTTCATAATATTGTTCATAGTAGTCATAATAATTAGAAATAGTTTTATAATCTAATCCGCCTATCTTATCTTTTAAGATCTGCTTTAATCTATCGTATCTAAACCAGTCAGGAGTTAGCACATCGTATTGGGCTACAAGTATTTTTCTCATAAATCTTGTTAACGTGGCAGTGATTGCATAGCGAACATTGAGTATGAGTTCTATTTCATCTTGACTAAATTTAGTTAGACTGCCAGGACGGAAATCGGTACTATTGTCGGTAATCCTATTAGTATAGGTTATATTGTTAAGTATAATATTCAGCTCTGATTCAAAGGCTTGCCTCTTGGATTCCTCCGAGGGATCACCGCTGCCATAGACCTGGGCATAGGCTAACAATGCATTCCTATAATTATTAATAAGAAAATTATTAGGAGTCATGTAATTGAAAGCACTTTTAATTTCATATATTATGTCTTTTGCTTTATCTTTGGCTACTTCATCTTCAGAAAAGTTATCATTAATTAAATTATATATAGGGGTGGAAAGCATAAATGTGTAAGAAGATAATCCAAAAAGTACATTGTTAAACTCTGCGAGATTAGCACTAAAATCAGCGTCAGATTGACTGCCATCAAACATTGCTTCTAGCATACCTTTCAGAGAACCATCGAACCTTGCGAGAAATTCTTTCGTAGCAGCCGTGGCAGCAGATCCCAGCATGGGTTCAAGATTGGATACGGCGGATAATAGGCCAACCTCTGGGAAATTATCGTCAAAGATCTTTGACAGCGACCTCGGCGCCATACCACCACCAAGGTCCGTGATCAGGGCAGCTTTTTCCGACTCTTTTAAATAAAGACTATCATTTATATTATCAATGACTGATCCGATAGAGTTAGTCCAGTTAGGCACTATTACGGCATTTTGGGCCACAACTATACCTTTTATAAATCTTTCGACCACATCACACGCCGTTGAATAGAAGAGTCTGGCATCAACTCCATAACCAAATTCCTTTTTGATTATGTCTTCATACAAATGTGGATCTTCATTTTTACACCTATCCAACAGGTCCATTAATTCATATAGTACTGATTCAACGGCTTGCTTCTTCTCATCCTCGGATGGGTCACCGGTACCATAGACATTGGCGTACTCTAACAATGCGTCTTTATATGGACCAGCAATTACGTTAGCCACATTGTCCATCACATTGCCAAAATAAAGATCCCTAAGTACCGTACCCTTCAATGCTTTCTTGAACGAATCAATTCTACCATCTAATTTATTGGCAAACTGATCTTTGTTAGTATCTAACAATTCTATAATACGATCAAAGGCACCATTGAGCTTTTTAAGGTCTTGTTTTGGGTCACCATGCTCTTCTCCAAAATTAAGACTGGATAAATTAGCAGCCGGAATACAATTGGCAAAGACTGCAGCCAGGGAGCCTGTATCCACAACCTTACCACCAATTCCCGCAATCAGTGCAGCTTTTTCTTCATTTGTGAAAATAGTACTATCATTTATATTATCAGCAACTGATTCGGTGGAGTTAACCCAATCGGGCATTATTAGATCATATTGGGTCAAAAATACTCCCTTAATAAACCTTTGGAGTATATCCTTGTATACGCCACTGGACTTGAGTGCGATTTCTTTTTCATCATCATTAAACCCATCATAATCGTTGATATGTCTTTCAATATGCTCTATCGTTGAGTTCATCCATTGAATTAGGATATCCATTTCATAGTTAACTTGATCATCACTATGTGGGTCATCTGGATTATTGAGATAATATAATAATTCGTGCTTATAACTATAGCAACTATTGTCGAACTCGGTATCATAATCAAGATATAGCTGTTGAACTAAATCGTTAAGAGGATTAAAAACCGCAGCTACCGCCCATTGCTCCTTTTCAGTAAGACCTAAAAGCAATTCCTGTATTCTATTCATCTTCGCATAGAATAGTGAACTTGAATCAATAGGAGAGATAAGGCTTTTAAAATCGCTAATCTTCTCTTTTAAATCATTCTCATCCTGACCGCTGGTCATTGATTTTCGAACCTCTCCGAGGGCATTATCTACAGCTGTGAACAATTCTGACAGCTCATTAAACATCTCCTCATTACCTATCATTTCCCTAAGGCCTGATATACTGGATAAATCAATAGCCGGTATGCAATCATCAAAGACATCAGCTAGCGAGTCCGGCATCACAACCTTACCACCGCCCAGCGGGCCCGATGGCTGGTCCTGATTTTTAGCGGGCACTGGCCGTTGGGCAAGGATAGCTTCTATAATGGATTCTTTTTCATTATTATAATAATCGAATAAGCGACCCAAATTGAGATAGTCGCCTGTACTTCTCAATGCATTGATTAGTACATTTTTTAAATCGTCAGATTTAAACCAGTCTGGCATTATCGCACCATTTTGGGCTACGGCTATCCCCATCGGTAGCCTTCCGAATGTATCCATGAACATGAAACCTATATTCTTTGCGGCATCTCTCGCTCTTCCATAATCATTATTTACATTAATGGACGAATTACCCCAATTAAAAACAGCCTCGCTACCGGTACCCATCCCAATGTCAACACTCTTCCTACCAAAGATATAAAAACTAATGTCGCCGAACATCGAGTTTAATCCATCCATGGCCGATTCAAGGGCTTGCTTCTTCTCATTTTCGGATGAATCGCCGGTGCCGTAGACCTGGGCATAGGCTAACAATGCATCCTTGTAATCATTAATGCTCCCACTAGACTTTATTTCAGAACCAGCCAGGTTAAATAGTTCTACAATCTTGTTTACTACAAAAACCGCTCCTATTTTCCTATCACTGGAAAGGTCGCCCACATTAGCATACTCAAGGGCTTGTTGAGATGTCAATAGATTACCAAGCTCATAAAATTTATCATCCAATGTATCAAGACTCTTACCGTTGGCCAGCAGCTTCATAATATCTTCAATAAGATCTTTGACAGCTGTAATATTTCCAAGGAGTAAATTTATGGCATCAATAACAGCCCCATCGCTGGGATTCTGACTGTCCAGCTCATCAATGCCTGGGATCGTCCCTCTAATCTCTGATACCGTTCGGTCAATAGTGGGCATTACCTCGATGAAAATTTCAGCTAGCGACTTCGATGACGTCGTTGATGTCCCTGGAACCTTACCACCAAGTTCTGTAATCAGGGCAACTTTTTCTGTATATGTGAAAATAGTACTATCATTTATATTATCAACAACTGGTTCGATACCCTTAGACCAGTTAGGCACTATTACAGCATTTTGGGCCACAACCATCCCTTTTACTAATCTTTTGAGTATATCATATGTTGTTGAATAGAAGAGATCGATATTGGTTTCGGCACCAACATAGTACCTTATTATATCTTCATCCTCGATTGATCTTTCATTTTTACATCTATCCACCAGGGTCATTAATCCATTTATTGCTGAGGCTAGTGCTTGCCTCTTCTCATTCTCGGATGGATTACCGGTACCATAGACATCGGCATACTCTAACAATGCGGTCCTATAATCACCATCAATTAGATAAGTTATATCATTTATTAGCCTACTAACAGTTGGCACACTAGCCCTATTAAGGCTAAACATACTATGGTCCAATGCCGACCGAAGCGAACCAGTCCAATCACCCAATTTGCTGGCAACTTGATCCCTATTAGTAGCCAACACTTTTATGATGTCGTCAGAGTAAATATGGAGAAATTCATAATTACTACCAAAATTAAGACTGGATAAATCAATAGGCGGAATACAATAGTCAAAGATTTCATCTAGCGATCTCGATGACGTCGTTGGTGTCCATGGAACCTTGCCACCAACTTTAATAATCAGGCTAGCTTTTTCCACATCCGTGAAAATAGTACTACTATTTATGATGTTAATAACCCGATCTATACCTTCATAATTCAGCCAACTGCCATCCTTTTCACGTTCTTGTAAAATATACATGAAGTGCATCTTATTTAAACGACTGAATACATTTCCAAAGCTGGCTATGATCTCGTTTGCTTTTGAAACATCCTCAGCGCTAAGGGTTATGCCTTCGCTCTGGACATATCCTTCCTGGATTACCGAATCATTGATCTGCGTAGTTATGGTTAACAATACCTCACTTAGAGTATTATAGGCTTCCATTACCGCGTCGAGGTCAGCAGTAGAAGAAGAGCCGGCATAATTATCCAACGCAGTTTTATAGGCAGCAAGAGCTGAAATTAACCCATTTTCTGATGTACACGCAGCTAAAGCTCCATTCCATACCCCGGCAAGACTGTTGGCTATATAGGCATCTTTTTTGATATCGTTAGTTAAATAGCCAGGTGGATAGCTTGTAACCGGTGAAACTGGAGAAAATAAAGATATGTTGGTTATTGCGCTCTCTATGGCACTCGAGGCACTGCTCAGCGATGCATTGGTTATGTTGTTAATAAAACCATTCATCGAATTACAATTCGATGAACACGCAGAAATCCTTGCATAGATATCAGCAAGCGCATCCTTCATGGTTCTGTTAACAACACCCACCGGTTCGTGGTAGGGGTTGGCCGTAAGCACATCATTTATTATTTCATCCCAGGAATATTCATCTCCATCTCTCAGCCACAGATTAACCTCCATTTCGTTCAGCATACTATTGATAACATCTCCTGATAATGACAATGGGTTAGTAGAGATATACGCCTTGGAATTTGTATATTGCTCGGAATTCGTTGCCCAATTTGGATATAAAGCATCGATTATTAACCCTAGCATCTCTTGTTTGTGGCTATCCAGCGCCAGGGTCATATCACCAATCAGGCCCTTGACCGCATTTAGTTTATCCGCACCAATGCCAGATAACCCATCCTTGTAATCATTCAGCATTTTCTTAATTCCATCTGAACCGAAAAACTTATCGGCGAGATTATTAAAGGCGGATTTTAATGAATCTAAATTAGCTTCCGTGCGATTATTTGAACAGGTTATTAGCGCATCTAAATACAATGCCAGTACCTCATTATTATTAGTATAGAGCCTCAATGTTTCGATAATTCTATTATAGGCACCGGCCACCATGTTTACCATCTTAACAGCATTGTTATTGCCACTGACCATGTCCAGTGGTTGCATGTTTCTTGCTATCGAACAAACAGAAAGTATGTTGTATGAATCAGCTCTACATATTTCGCCGATTAGACCATCAAGTTTTACAAATTTTTCAATATAGTCGTTATAGACATCAATTATTCCACCACCTAAACCCTCGAACATGGTTTCAATCACCTTTATATTCGGAAATCTGGTGGCTATGCTATCATCGCTATTATGTACAGGTTTGTAATACTTCGATGGATCTATTTCGAGCATATTTCCAAATATTTTGGCTATGGAAATATTATCGGCATCGAAATTACTTATGCTATCTACCAGTTGAGTCGGATTTAACCAAGCAATCCCGCTATAATTAGTACTTATTTCATTGATTATAGAATTTTTTGTGGTTTCATTAATTGCCCAATTTGAATATACATTTTGCAGATTAGTCAGCAGAATATTTAGCGCATTGTGGCTTAGGATATTTTTTATATCTTTGAGGACATCGGCTATTTTTTTGTCATCTTTAAGTGGAGTTGATTCCAATGCCGTTATTTCAGTATTTATCGATCCTATGACGTCATTCACGGCTGATATTATACTACGGACACTATTTAAAATACCAACATCGGCTGGTCCACTTGAATCCAATTTACTACCATAGTCAGTTAATTTAGGCAAGATTTCTAACTTTATTTTACTCAGAATGCTGTTATATCTGTTGACAAATTTTGAGACTAGAACTGCTTTAGTTCCACTGTCATCCAGTACATCACTGGCCATCGGCATGGCATTGATAACATTTATTATTTCATCCACATCATTTTTCGATGTAATTATAGATAATCTGGCAAATTGCTCATTTAATGTGGATATACCATCCTTACAGATGGTCATCTGGGCCTGCATATCATTACTTAGGCTAAAATTTACCGAGCTCTCAAGGGAAAGGATACCCGGAGTGACATTGGCTCCTTTGATTTCAGGCATCACATCGGTCAATAGCTTTCGTAGTGTAAAGTCTATGACATTTGAGTCGATATACTTAGCAATATCTTTGAGTAATGGATCCTCGGGATCAAATTTTATCCTATCACCGCTGGTCAGAAGTGAATGTAATTCTGTTAAAAATTTTTCATTCGTATACAAATCTGTATTGGTGTAATTTTGGATTGTTTTTAGAATCTGTGAAACGATGACCTGCGGATCGTTCTCCTGACTATATTCCTTGATCGTGTCAGAAATACCCCTAATGTACATGTAATCGGGTGAATCGATCGTGGTGGCAGAATCAAAATTGTTATTCTCGTTCAACTTCAATATGCCATAGTCAACGGCTATCTCATAGACCTTATTCAACAACAGCTGTCTTTTAACATCATCCGTACGCCAATCTTTGACAGAGTCATCCGTGAGTACTAAGGAGAAATCTTGCTTAAAATAATTCGCTTTCACATAGGCAATGTAAGCATCTATCTCACGAAGCTCTACGATTAATCCTGTCTTTTCGCTTTCAATTTTATTCCTGAATAGGTCTTCAATTCCATCGGAAGAACTCGTAAAGGAACTTAGGATTTTTTCTAACTCTCGGTTATAATCGCTTAGATCAAATTTTTCACGTGAAGCATAGCATTTTTCACCAAAATTTTTATAGGCAGTTATGTACCTTGACAGGACTTGTTCCATGCTCAGCTTCCCATCGGTAAAAAGCTCAGAAAATAAATCGTATTGGTTCGTCAATCCTCGGAATCTTACATAGCTTCCACCCTCTAAAAAACATTTACCCTTATGTTGGAAGTCTTGCATTGCTTCGTAAAACACACCGTATTGCTGTCTAAGTTCAGCGATTTTATTCTCGATGGTGATACAGGCTACCGGCTTACTACCAGTGGTTGCTGTCCAATCTGTTATCGCCGCTGCCGCCGCAAGCAATTCGTTCTTCAGCACGAGCACGTAACTATCCTTAAGCAACCTACTGTAAGCATATTCTAAATTCCACTTCGTTTCGGTTTCATCACCCTGGTCTATGGAAAACATTTCTCTTTTACCTGCCAGTAAATCTTTAATATAGGTAAGCTTGGCCTCAATTTTCTTCTTGCTAGCGTTTGCGACTGCGTTGTGTGCTATTTTACCAATGATTTCATAGGCAATTGACAAGGTGTTGCTCTCATTATTTGGAATTATCAGACTGTTTAGTACATCGATAAGTCCGTCCACAATAAGTTGCTGGTCCGAACCGTAGTAAGTTATGGTAGATCCAACGACCTCGGCTATGGCTTCTCTTATTTTGTCGATAATATTTTGACTAAAGACTTCATTGGTAGAAACCAATGAGTCAGAAACCAAATGCACAACTTTTTGGCCTATTGTATTGATTAGATTAGCTATCAGAGAATCTGTAATCGAATATCTAATATCTTCTGCTAAATTTACATCCAAAGGATTCCTAGGATCTAGTTTTCTTTCACCTAATTCATTGAGTATTTTTTCTGAGGTAAGGCGGCTTGAGACCTGGGATTTTACCACAGAAAATATGCCACCACTTATCTCGTCTTTGATGAATTTGTCTATGTTAAACTCTTCGCTATTAAGTGATTCTGTGATTTTATCCAAATTCCTACTTGATGGCTTACCGTCTACCATATCGTCGGCCATTAACTCGGTTTCTAACGGAAAACCAGACCTTTGGACCTTTAATTTTTCAAGACAATATTTCAAGCACTCTTTAAATCCGTCGACGTCATCTTCCACCATCGCAGCATCACTAATCCTGATCCCATTTTGACTGGCATTGGCAATTACATTTGAGAGCTTTTTTATTTTTACATCGAGTTTACTTTTATTCACCTCCTCGATGATTGCCTTTCTGATATCGAGTGGCACAGTTGAAGTTGCCGACGCATTACCACCAAACAGCATCTTCAGCTGTGATCTTACTTCGCTAATGGTTACACCTTCGAGTAATTCATCTATTTCCGAAGCAATTTTTGATGAAATCGCTGTCGACATATCCGATCTCTCGGTTTTTGACTCGTCAATTGCAGCCTTAACCGCCTCAGTAACTATCTGCGCAACCAACGACAGCGAATCATCTTCCGTGGCTGCTAACACAGCACTCGCCTCTTCCCTCAGGCTATCGTTTTGTATAAGACTTAACTTGTCTTCAATTATAGACTCGGGAAATCTGGCCAATACGGCATTGACTATTTTTTCACCTACGGTTTCACCGATGGTTTCAGATATTTCACTGTTGTAGGTAAACGAATCTTTGAGCAGATAGTAATTTACATAACTAACTATCTGGGCCCAGGTATAATTACTTGGCAACGATGGTATCATGGAAAATGATTCCTGGACTGGGTATTTCATATCGTTCCATTGTTGTTGCGCTCTAAGTCGTACCGCAGCCGAGTTATCTATTGAAATAATATCACTGCTATCCAAGCCATAGGCAACATTATCCAGGTGTTTTTGTTGCTCCATGAACGTTAATTCTTCAACGCTTTTCTTATCAAATCCATACTCTTCTGCATTGGCCCAGGCATAGGCTGTGGATGACGGTACCAATGGGGCCTGGGTTGAAAACTTAAAGTTGCTAACATCGGGAGCCTGGGATTGATCCGGAAGCTTATCAATATTATGCAACGCATATTCAGGCAATGTATCAAGAATTGCGTCCAGATCGTTGTTCACCGCCGATTCCCTTGGCACCGGAGCAGCCGGCGCGATAGGTTCATCAAAATTCGGAAACAATGTGTTAGCCACTGCTGCTGAAGGGATTGGCGCATTATATTCGACTGGCTCTTTAATTCCAAGCTGCCAAGCATCTGGTACATCTCCAGGTGACGTTTTCACCTCGGTGGGGCTTGGCCGTGGCACAAGACCTCCATCAAGAATATTGGCCTCATATTCATAGAATGCCACATGCTTGCCCTTATTGAAAACGTTATTCCGTGGATCGTTTGGATCCTCAAAATTTGGAGCCAAGGCACCGCCGGTGCCTGGCGCAAAATCTGCTGGATTTATCTTTATCATATACCTAAATTCCTCCTTTATTAACTACAATTTCAGCCTTCTCCTAATTTTCACCTTCTTGCTGACATCGGCATTTTTGCTATCAGTGCTTCCTTCGATAGCAATTGGCTGTGTTGGCACATCTGACAAGTTGCTTGGTTCTCTAACTTGTTGCAGACCTTCATTTTTTTCTTTCACTAAACCTGGTTCGATTGATCTATAACGATTTATGCTGGACCTCAGGGCCGATATTACGGTACCCCTAGTGCGACTGGAACGATAGGCTTTATTGCCCTGGGCAGGTGATTTTGGTGCAGATTCCGTAATATTATCTACTTCAACATCTTCCGGATCTTTCTTTAAAGCATCACAACGACATTCTGGAACCATAACACCGGCTTTTTCCAGTTCATCGGCAACCTTCTTTATCGCCTGACTAGTAGAAATTTTCTGGTAATCGTCAGTCTGCTCGATTTTTTCAGAATACTCGGAAATCGAAACCTCTTTATATTCATCGGACCTGACTGACTCAGCTATTTTAGCTTTATCAGCCTTGCCGTCATAGGCCAGTGGCAGACTACTATCCGAAACCGGCTCGGACTTCTTTTGCAATGCCAGTTTTTGTGGTTCGGCCATCGCGTCTTTCAGTTCTGCTTCGGAAGCCTTTACGTTTTCGATAAACTCTTCCAATTTGTTCTTTACAACAGCCATTTGCTGCAAAGAGCTACGCTTATCTTCTTTATTAACAGCGATTTCCGGTTTATCTTTCCCTGGCGTTTTAGCCCTACGCTTGAGCATTTCCTGGGACTTTTCGTCATTTTGCTCATCGACCTCTAGGGGCAATTTCTCCCAGCCACCTTCCGGAACCAAGCCCATCATTTCAAAGCGATTGCGCTCATCCTTTATGGCTTCAATCACGTCAGACTTATACGGTTTCACAAACTCAAGTTCAAAAAGCTTATCGATGGTATCGTTACCCAGGCCGTACTCATTAAACATCTTATCAGCAATCACTAAAAGATTTCTGGCCTCAGAAACCCGTGTGCTGCTGCTGTTTTTTTCATCCATTGAATCTTCGAACCCATTTGCCATAGCATAACCCTCTCCAATTACAAATTACACAAGTGAAATTCTCCCCAGTGGTTGAATTGTTATCTCCTCGGTCAGTTCCTGGTGGGATAGCACTGGCAGTTCGTAAAGCTCCAGCTCTATCAACTTACGCAGGTAACGTCTTATGTCCATTGATGTTAGCAACACAGGACGGTTTGATTCCCGTGAAAAGTCGCCAACTTCTTCCTTAACCTTATGAACAATTTTCTTAGCCGTGTCCGGTTCGAGTGCCAAATAACTCCCTGCAGAGGTTTGCCTTATGGCTTTTCTCACCACATCCTCGACCGATGGATCCAGCAGATATACGGCCAGGATATTTTGGCCACCACTGTATTTATAACTGATATATCTTTTTAGGCTAGATCTGACATAATCGGCTAATAATACCGGCTCTTTTTCCTTCTGACCCCAGTCTATTAGGCATTGGATGATGAGCCTCAAATTTCTTATAGAAATGTCTTCTTGAACCAGGCGTTGCAGCACCTCTCCTATCTTCTGTACCGGCAACACCCTTTGGACTTCCTTGACCAGTTCCGGGAAATTTTTCTCCATATTTTCCAGTATAAATCTCGTTTCCTGCAACCCAATAAATTCACCGGAATATTTCTTTAATATAAATGATAGATGATAAGTAAATATTTGAGGTGTAGTCATATAGCTAATGCTGGCCTTGTCCATCTGTGGCCTGAGGCCCTTGTGTACCCATAGGGACGGTATATTTGGTAAAAATGCCTTCTCTTCCTGATATTGAATATTCAGAATTCCTAGGCTTTCCTTGGATTCACGGACAAGCACATGATCCTTAAGAATCTTACCTTGAGAAATCGGTACCTCCTGCAATAGAATCTGATATATGCCATCGCTCAGGTTTTCATTGAACCTAAGATGTATGCCAGGGAACGGTACACCTAGATCGTAGTATAGGGCTTTCCTGACCTGGATTAGCTGATCATTCAACGCGCCGGGATCCACAGATTCCTCTATGGATGTTGCCACATCAATCAGCAATGGCACCGTAACAGAAAATTCCTCTTTTTCCTCTTTAAATGTAGGTATATTTGGTGCCACATCGGATGGCATACCCGTGGCCTTGGCAAGCTTCGCCGCCTTGGTTCCGCCTCCCTTCTGTTCATCCTCCGATTTCATAAGCGAACGACCAGTAATGAACGAAATAATACCGATAATCACAAATGGTATCTTGGGGAACCCAGGTATTAACATAAATCCAACGATCAAACAACCGCCGATAACCAGCGCTTTGGGTCTTGACAGCAACTGCTTACCTATGTCTCGGCCCAGTGGATTTGCCGCATCGGATGATACCCTGGTCACGATTACGCCGGCGGTAATAGATATCAGCAGTGCAGGTATTTGTGAAACAAGGCCATCACCTATGGTTAGAATCGAATACACCTCTATAGCTTTGCCCGGCTCCATTCCCTTCTGGAAAACACCGATTATGAGACCGGCAACTATGTCGATGAATGTTATTATAAGGCCAGCGATGGCATCACCTTTGACAAATTTCATTGCTCCGTCCAGCGACCCATAGAGTTGATTCTCCTGCTCCAGCTCTGTACGCTTGAGTTTTGCCTGGTCGGTATCTATACTTCCGGCTCGCAGATCGGCATCAATACTCATTTGTTTACCGGGCATCGCGTCCAATGTGAACCTTGCGGTGACCTCGGATACACGCTCGGCACCCTTGGTTATAACCACAAACTGAACAATCAATAGGATTAAAAATATGACAGCACCGACAACGAAATTGCCGGCCACGACAAAATTACCAAAGGTTTCTATAATTTCACCCGCATCGGCATCTATCAATATAAGCCTTGTTGTTGTTATACTTAGGGCTAATCGAAACAGGGTAGTGAATAGCAGTATGCTGGGGAACGTGGATATGGACAAAACCCTTGGAATGTACAACGATATCATCAACAACGTGATGCTGATAGACAGGTTTACAGCCAATAGCAGGTCCAAAAATGCGGTGGGTATTGGCACCACCATCAACATGATAACCGCCACTACCAGCAATGCTAAGAGTACGTCACTGCAATTAGTTACAGTACTTATAGCTCCACTTATTCTTGTTGTTAATTTCACTTTTCCCTACTTTTTTTTCTTGTTACCTCGGCCAATCGCGCCTCTCGTTCTTCAATTCCAAGGAAATGAACCAGAGCAGATCTTGCTTCGCTATCATGCCCAAGGGCCCACATGGTTTTGCTACGCAATATATAAAATAACTTCTTTTGCTGATTATCTAATTCCTTGCCATCCAAAGCCTCCAGTTCCGCAAAAGCATCTTTCGGTCTCTGAGTTGCGAAACAGGCATTGGCATAACTTAACCCTAAATCGATATCATCAGGAAAAAATTCCTTTAACCCTTTGAGCAACAAAAATGCCTCATCGTACTTGCTATATCGTATGTACAAGTACGCCAAAACCATCAAGAATTCTTTCTGACTATTATCCATCCAAAGCCTAAGCCAGCGTTACGAAAGTTTAATAATTATATCGCTAGTTACAATTATTTATTGACTTAGCCTCTTTAATAAATAGAGGAGCGTTCAGCTAGAGAGACTTAAAGACGGTATAATAGGTCTTGGAATCGTTTATTTCCCAACCTGATTCGTTAATTTTCAACCTTAGCGTATCTGCCAGGGCGAAATTTTTACCCAATTTTGCGGTCCAACGTTCTTCTGCCATGATTCGCAGGTCATCGGGAACATTGGCATCGACAAAGTCCGACAGATTATCCAACCCCAGAGCATAGAGCAACCTGTATATTTCTGCCAGGCAATACTTACTCTGGTCGACGGCCAGGGACTCCAGATCCAGTTCATTTAGAACGGAAAAAATATTGCCCAGGCATTGGGGTATATTTAGGTCAGTTTTCAGAGCCTCCCAGGCTTCCTTAAAATATTTCCAGCCAACAAAGGGCACGCTGGTTATGTCGGCACACCCGGCCATCGTTTTCAGCCTGGAGAGGGTCGAGATGATTCTGTGGATTGCACCGGTGGCTGAACGTAGCCCATCGACTGTAAAATTTAGCTGCTGGCGATAGTGGCAGGAGGCCAGGACATATCTAATCACTATGGGGGAAAAGCCCTTCGCCATTATGTCATTGAGCGCAAATATGTTGCCCAGGCTCTTTGACATTTTTTCGCCATCCATAAGAAGATGGGCCGTATGAAACCAGTACCTGGAAAAGATCTCACCGGTGGCGGCTTCAGATTGTGCTATCTCGTTCTCATGGTGAGGGAAACATAGATCAACCCCACCGCAGTGTAAATCGATGGTATTGCCAAGGTATAGCATCGACATGGCGCTGCACTCTATATGCCAACCCGGGCGGCCATCACCCCAGGGACTTGGCCAAAAATTCTCACCATCGGAGGCTTTTCTTGCTTTCCATAGGGCAAAGTCACAGGCATTTTCCCGGACATATTCATCGGCCTCATTTCTCTCACCGGCACTATTGGAAGACTGGGTTTTCAAATCGGAAACATTTACGCCAGAAAGCTTTCCATAATCTTTAAAACTGGATACGTCGTAATAAACCGAACCATCCTGGGTAACATAGGCATGACCACCGGCAATCAGTTTTTCTATCAGCGCTATCTGCTCCTTAATATGTTCTGTGGCACGCGGTTCCACATCAGGTCGCAGCAAATTCAACCGCTGACAATCATCCCGAAACACGTTCTCCCATTCCCCTGTGAATTCCTTCAACTTCATCCCCAGGGCCAGGGAATTTTTTATGGTTTTGTCATCCACATCGGTCAGGTTTCTGACGAACTTCACATCGTAGCCTGCGACTTTCAATACTCGAACCAGAATATCCTGGAGAATAAATGTACGAAAGTTTCCCAGGTGAGCGTAGTTATAAACCGTTGGTCCACAGCAATATACACCAAATGGCCGCCCTTCGGCGGCCACCAATTCCTGGTTACTCCTCGCTAATGTATTATAAATGGACAAAATTTCCATGCTAGGCAACAAGAAATGATTCTGCTAAAAAATAATCAAGTGCCTTCAGGGCAAATGCTTCTATCTCACCATCGATGGTGGCCTCATCGGTAATCTTACTGCCATCATTAGCTTTGACAGCGACTTTTAGTTTTTTTAAATTTTTTTTAAGTTCGTCGATGGCTTCGTTCTTCGTCCGGTTACCATCCAAGAGCTTTGCAAATTCCGCATAAAAAAAATCTACTCTAGCGGATTTCAAATCCACATTGACCAAAATATTGCCGGCTTCAGCCCTATGCCAGGCATAGCGCCAAACCTCGGGCTTTTCTGAAATTGTTCGCACGCAGTGTTCCGGGCCATCATACAGAAAAATTCCTCCTCGCATGGCCAACTCCATAACACAGTTGCCTAGCATCGCATGCACGGCCAATTCATTGTTCCAGCCAAGTCTTTTGGTGGTTTCGGTAACCAATTCATTCGCCGAGATCCTATGACCATTCTTTTCCATCAACACTATCATAGCCAGGGCTATGATCCTATCATTTGCCACCATGTCACCATTGTTAAATGAACGTGGACCTTCCTTGGTCCAGTCCTCCAAAGTCGGATCGAAATCCGGCTTAACACTTGAATTTAACGACAGATAAAACTCAAACGCTTTTTCCGCGGACAGGTTAAAGTTTAGATTATTTGAATCATGGCACAGCAATGTACTTCGAAACCGTCTATTTCTGACAAAATCCATATACTGCTCCTGATGCACCTGGTTCGTTAGACCTTTCAAGGTATCAGCCGCCTTGGCCGTCATATTGCCCACATACATCGAAGCCAATGAAGAATCTCCCAAATACTTTAATCCTGCCTTATTAGCCATCTCAATAAACTGGTAAAAATACATCGGATTGTTGTTTTCCTCCAGATGTTCATGAAAAACATAATCAGCTGTAGTATTCGTCAATATCTTCAGCTCCTTTTCCAGTGCAACCTTCCAATGATTGGTTTCACCTGTCTGGTTTTCCAAAGCAAACTTTAGCATAGTTATGGCCTGGGAAACCTTTTCCTTGGGATCGGAAAAATCCTTGGTGTGATAGACCATCATGTCCCGGATAGTACTCACCACTCCCCAGCCGGGCAATGTGTTATAGCTGACATAGGCCACGCCATGTTTCGACAGGTTTTCTTTACACACCCGGATTATATCCCATTGTACCTGTTTCGGTACCCAGGAAAAAACGCCGTGGCAAATTATGTAATCAAATTCACCAAAATCGATATCGATATCCGATATGGACATATGCGTCAGTTCTATGTTCTTCAATCCCAGTGCATCGATATCCTTTTTCCCTTCGGTTATCTGGACCTCCGACAGATCAACACCGACGAACTTCGCTTCGGGGAATAGGACAG
This sequence comes from Puniceicoccales bacterium, assembly GCA_031283585.1. Lineage (NCBI taxonomy): Bacteria > Pseudomonadati > Verrucomicrobiota > Opitutia > Puniceicoccales > Puniceicoccales bacterium. The sequence goes on along the minus strand of JAITBP010000003.1, from coordinate 19,533 downwards.
CCAATGGCATTATATTTCCACCGACACCACAACCCAATTCTAACACCCTAGCCTTTGACGCCTTCGGAGCATTCATACCAAACAACCTGGCCATCATTCGTAGATGCTGTGGACTGGACTCATGGAATACTCTACTTTCATATTTAATCACATCGTAGGAATTTTGTGACGATGTGGAAGTATCTTTAGCTTTTGTGTCCCTTGGATCCGCAATAGTTGCACTAGCCTTTTTCACCATAATTATAGAAATTCTTCGACCAGAACTTACTACATTGACTGCAATTTTCAAGAAATAATACAGATTTTTTATCTAGCCAAAAAACCGGCTATTCAGCATCAAACATCGGCGGAAACGTTACTATCAAAGTCCTCTATGGCACTGTCTAGCTCCTTGGACATCAAATAATCCGGCATACGAAACAACGCCTCTCGCAGCGAATCTTTGTCAAATTTATATGGAAACCTGGTGGATCTTAGCATCTCCGCCACGCCTCTGGAAAAATTTTGCTGTGCAATCTGGGGCATATGGGCGCATTGGGTTGCACCGTTACCAATCAGGGAAATGCAGGAATTTTGGCTAACCACCGGGACTTTTCCAAAGTTATCTCCAATATTTTTTACAACATTTGCCAAAAAACCGCCCTCATCGGTTAGTGGACCCAGGCCATTGACAGACTTAAAAAACAACTTTTGAGCCTCATCGGACGTAACTCCACCTAATTTATCAGCAATATTGTATAGCATCGATTTTGATCTGTCCTGGATATCGCCGTTGGTATTCTGATGCTTATAGAACATCTCGGGCATTTCACACAGGGCTTCCTGGGAATCCGGCATCAATTTATCTATCATTTTTGATAATAGCCAGGCCGGATCGGTGGCAATAAACAAGTCCCTGGTTGTTATGTCTAAAGAAGCAACGTAATCATAGAGCTTCCATATGTTATCGGATGCCACCTTGTCTCCACTACGAAAACAATCCAGTGCGTTGGCCCTAAGACTATCAAAAAATACCCGGGCAGCGCTTCCATCTTCACTGAAATCGCGCATCACCTCGGCACTGACACGTTTTGACGGAATCAACCCATCCAGACTCATGGATTTATTATGTAAAAAAAATTTTTGCAGTCAATTTTGTTTCATTGTTCATGACTTTTCATGACTTTTTGCTTTTGCCAGTTCAATTGCCATCCAAAGCAAATTTACGTCGGCCGGGCTGACGCCGCTGATCCTGGATGCCTGGCCGATGGTTTCCGGCCTAAGGCTACTAAACTTTTGACGACTCTCAATCCGGAGGCTTTTCACCGAATCATAGTTAAAGTTCAACGGAATCGGGACCCTGTCCATCTCCTTCATTTTATGGACCTGCTTAAGCTCTCGGCTGAGATAGCCAGAAAATTTCACCCTGTACAATACCTCGTCTTTGATCTCTCTTGTAAGCGCTACAAATTCTCCCGGATAGGATGGCTCCGAATCTGGTCTTTTCACTATGTCAAATAACCTTTCGCCATCGGATCTGATATGGCAAAACTCCTGGGTCCAAAACTCCACTGACTTTAATTTTTTTTCTATTCTAGAAATACGCTGACTGGTCAGCAGTGAATAGTTCCTTGCCACATTTAATAATCTCAATTCGGCACTACCATGGTTCAGCAGCAACCGATACTCCGCTCGACTGGTGAACATCCGGTAGGGCTCAAAGGTACCTTTGGTGACCAGATCATCTATCAGGACACCGATATAGGCCTGATCTCGGCCTAAAACCATCGGCGGCTGACCATTTATCCTAGCGACCGCATTCACACCTGCGATAAGTCCTTGACAGGCAGCCTCTTCATAACCCGATGTGCCATTTATTTGGCCGGCGCAGAACAAATTCTGCACAATCTTCGACTCCAACGAACGCATCAGCTGGGTTGGTGGCAGGTAATCATATTCCACGGCATAGGCCGGTCTGACAATGATAGCGTTTTCCAGACCGGGTATTGTTTTCAAAATCTCCTGCTGAATCTCCAATGGCAGGCTTGTCGACAGCCCATTTATATACCATTCATCGGTCCGACACCCTTCCGGTTCGAGGAATAATCGATGCCTTTCCCTATCGGCAAATTTTTTACACTTATCTTCTATGCTTGGGCAATACCTCGGCCCGATGCCAGATATTTCCCCGGAATATAGTGGCGATTTGTCCAAATTATGAAGGATCAATTCCCTGGTTTCTTTTGATGTATAGGTTATCCAGCAGGAATGATCCTGTTTATCGACCCAGGACCTTGGATCTTCATCGTCCCAGGATCCATCTCTTGTATCATAAAATCCGAACCTGACTGCGTCCTGGTCCGTTGGCTGCTCCTCGCATTTGGAGAAATCTATCGAACGTCCAAGTATCCGTGGAGGCGTACCAGTTTTCATGCGGCCAATGGAGATACCACTTCTTGCCAAACTATCGGCCAGAGACTTGGAAGAAAAATCTCCCAACCGTCCTCCCTCTATTTTGCTTCGGCCAACATGCATGAGGCCATTCAGGAATGTGCCGGTGGTAAGAATCACCGTCTTGCCATGGAAATCAACTCCGAGGTTTGTACGCACTCCGATGACAACATTTTTATCTGTGTCTATGATTAGCTCAGTAACTATAGCCTGGAACAGCCCAAGGTTTTCTTCGGCCTCCAGGATGTGTTTCATCCTAAGCTGATAGGCCTTTTTATCGCACTGGGCCCTGGGTGATTGCACCGCAGAACCCTTCGATCTGTTCAAAAGTTTAAACTGTAAGGCCGTCAAATCAGCATTGATAGCCATCGCACCGCCAAGGGCATCAATTTCTCGCACTATTTGACCTTTTGCCTGGCCACCTATGGCCGGATTACAACTCATCTGGGCAATGTTATCCATATTGCCTGTGAGCAGCAGAACCTTTGCCCCACATCGAGCTGCAGCAAGAGCGGCCTCACAGCCGGCATGGCCAGCTCCAACGACGATAACATCCTGCTCATGCTTCTCCACAGAACAGCCCCAGGTCCTACCTCATTTCGATGAGATCGGTAAACGGTAAATTAATGACGTAGACCAAGGCGTTGAAGCATCTCGTTATATTTGGTAAAATTAGACCTTTTTATGTAATTAAGCAATTTTCTACGACGGTTTGCCATTGCAATCAGACCTCGACGGGTATGATAATCCTTGGTATGGGTTCTAAGATGTTCTGTCAGATGATTAATTCTAGCCGTCAACAACGCAACCTGGACCTCACTCGAACCGGTATCGCTCGCATGGGTTTTATAGCCACTAATCACACTACTCTTATCTAAATAACTTACCTTTGACATGATATAAAACACTCGGCGATGCAATCATCACCAACTGGCTGGATAGATTACACTATGGAATAATTTTTCAAGCAATTTCTATCAAATTTATTACTTGAACAATCCAACGGTTCGCATTTGATTGGCCTCGATGAACCTCAAAATAATCGCCAGGACATTGTCCAGCGTTTTGCTGATTTTAGCCATAACATTTCTACTATGTTTTTTACTTGGCTTCTATGGGTTTTCTGGATGCAAGAACGCCATCGGCTGGGCAAAGTCGATCTTTATAACATCCCTTGCCTCGGGCGCATTTTATGCTGCATCCATCGGCTACAAGAAGCATATGTTCCGCCGAGAAGCCTTGGCAACCATAGGGTTATCCTGGCTACTAGCCTGCTTTTTCGGTGCCCTACCCTATCTATTTGTAAATGATTGCAGCCTGGCCGACTCGTTTTTCGAATCCACCGCCGGACTAACTTCCACCGGATCGACCATATTTTCTCACCCGGAGGCTCTATCCAAATGCATACTACTATGGCGATCGGTAAGTCAATGGATTGGCGGACTGGGAATAGTTGTATTTTTCATAGCATTGGTGCCATTTTCTGGACCAGGAACTAAATTTTTATACTCCAACGATGCGGTGTCACTGGTGGAGGAATTTGAGTTTGGACATCTGCGCGACAATGTATTGACCATAATACGTATCTACTTGATATTGACCGGATTATGTATCCTAATGCTCAGATTATTTGGCATGGACTGGTTTGACAGCCTATGTCATTCCCTAACCACACTGGCCACCGGTGGCTTTAGTACCCACAGCGAAAGCATTGGGTATTTTAATTCCGTATATATAGAGATTATTTTGACTATTTTCATGACACTTGGTGGGATAAATTTCGTATTAATGACACATCTTTTTACCGGAAAGTATGAAAAAATTCGCGAAAACTCAGAATTGAAGGCCTATTTGGGGATCATAGGATTTGCCAGCGTGGCGCTAACTCTGGTGCAGCTAGGCAATGGAGGCCCAGCCAATGGCTTCCATTCCATCCAGAAGAGCCTGTTTACAGTCTCTTCGGTGTTGACGTCCACCGGTTTTTCGGCTCATGACTACCACATATCGGTGCCGGCAGCCCAGATAATTTTAATCACAACGATGTTCATAGGCGGTTGCGCTGGATCAACTTCCGGCGGATTGAAGGTTTCGAGGGTGGTGATAATGCTAAAGGGCATAACAGAGCATATGGAAAAAATATTTCGCCCAAGAGTCGTACGGCAAACCTACATCAACGGTAAGATAATACAGCCCGAGGACCAGGTTTCCGTTTTCAATTATTGTGTAACAAGCTTTGCGTTGCTTTCAATTTTGGTGATCATCTTTTCATTCCTAGAGAGACAAATCAGCCTGGAGGGCATATTTTCCATCATCACGTCAAATTTTTTTAATACCGGCGTCGAATTTGGAGAACTAAGCCAGCCAGCCAGATACGCGACCATTTCCAACCTGGGCAAATTTTTTCTCAGTGCAGTGATGATAATAGGCCGAGTAGAAATATATGCAGCCCTACTGATATTTGCTCCAACCTTTTGGAAGCGCTATGAATAGGACCTAGCTTCGTGGATGGGCATTTTTATGGATATCCTTCAGCTTGTCGAACTCCACATGGGTATAGATCTGGGTCGTTGAAAGGTTTTCATGACCAAGCAGTTCCTGCACCATACGCAAATCGGCCCCATTATTTAGCAGATGGGTGGCATAGCTATGTCTGATCTTGTGTGGCGATATATCTGCCGGAAGCCCACAGGCGGCTAGGTAAAACTTTAGACGGTTCTGTACCTGCCTGATTGTTAATTTATTGCTAGTTGTAGAGCGGACAATGTTACCTACGGTATTTATTTGGAACTTGGCCAGGAAGCGTTCTATTGCTTTGATAGCCATGCGACCCAGGGGACAAAGCCTCTGCTTATTACCCTTACCGGTGATCCGGGCCACACCTTGTTCAAAATCTATGTCATTGTACTTCAGGTTAACCAGTTCGCTAACACGCAGTCCTCCACCATATAGCAGTTCCAGAATTAGACTGTCCCGGTAGGCCAAAAATTCGGTAATTTTCTTACTTGCCAGCATAGCAAGGGGTTTTTCTAACAAAATCAGCACATCGCTCTTTGACAAAAATTTCGGAAGAGACTTTTCTTTTTTTGGCAGGACCAGGTTATCCGTTGGGTTGTCCTGAATAACACCATTCGTCTGCATAAATTTAAACATGGCACGCACTGCGAAAAGACGTGTGAGAACCGAGGAACGGCTATGTTCAGCCATAAGATAGATGATGAACGATCTTAGGTGAGAATTGCGCACATCGCTCCATTTCTTTACAACACCATTTCTACCCAGGAACTTCACAAACTGCTCCAGAGAAATTTTATAGGTATTTATGGTGTTGATCGATAGTCCTCTATGAACCTCAATGTATTTTAAAAAATCAGAAAAATCTAACCCTAGCACAATGAGCTATAGGCTATAATCTTCCGAAGAAACAACAATAACAAATTCACCTCGCTGTTCACCAGTAAATCGTTCTACCGCTTCAGAAATACAGCCCACAAATGTAAATTCATGTAATTTTGTTATTTCCCTAGAGATAGAAATAACTCTCCCGGGGCCATAGACACATAACATATCATTCAGGGACCTTGAAATTCTATGGCAAGATTCGTAGAATATAATCGTAATATCGCTGGCTTTGTATTTATGTAGGGCTTTGATCCTTTGGACACTTTTCGTAGGAAGAAACCCTGAAAATAGGAATGAACTCGTTGGCAACCCGGCCACGGATAAAGCGGCGACGAAGGCGCTAACTCCTGGAATTGGAATAACTTCTATACTATTTCTCCGGCACTCACGCACCACTCTGAACCCCGGATCAGAAATGGTTGGAGTTCCGGCATCACAGACCAGGCCGATGCTCATACCTGTTTTGATCCTGGCAACGATCTCGGCAGCTCTTGTGATTTCATTGTGTTCATGGTAACTCAGAAGCTTCGTGCATATATTAAAATGATCTAGCAGAATCTTTGTGTTGCGGGTATCTTCACAGGCAACCAGGTCACAGGATTTCAATGTATCGATGGCTCGTAGAGTAATATCGGACAGATTGCCAATGGGTGTGGAAATTACAAATAGCTTTCCGCTATCTCTCACAATACCAACCACTTAACTAATATAATACCAACCGGCAATGACAGAACGACACTATCGGTCAGATCGAAAACTCCACCTATACCAGGTATAATTTTCCCGGAATCCTTGACATTGGCCAGTCTTTTCAGTGCAGATTCTATCAAATCACCAACCACGGCAACCAGGGACAACACGGCGGAAATGATCACCGCCCATTTCATCGAAAACACACCAAGGTTACGCATCATAACCAGTTGAGCTGTGGCACCAATTGTTACAGCAAACAGAATTGCACCGACCAGTCCTCCGACGGTCTTGTTAGGACTAAAATAGGGAGACATCTTTTTTCCGCCTATCAGAGAGCCAATGACCAATCCGCCAATATCGCTGGATTTTGCCACGGCAACCATCCAAACTATCATATATAAAGCCGGATTGCCGCTTCCATGGATAAACTCTATATAACGAATGAACGCCACAGGCAACGAAAACATCAGCGGCACGTAAACTATTCCAAGTACCGTTGGAACAAAAACTTCCAGTATCGATGACGGTGTTCCTACCACAACTATATATGACAATATCAGTACAATCGAAATAACAAAGCATGAAACCATTACTTCGAAACAATCATAGGGACTGGATAGGAAGATAGGAACAATAAGCATTACTACTCCGATTATTAATCCAACCCAGCCGAGGGAATTATATTCCATCTTTTTTAATAGTGCATATAGTTCAAGTTGGGTCAGGATTGATGCCAAAATTAGCAGAAAAAAGCCACCTTGTACTCCAAATAAATATAAAGTTGCAAAAACAACAAACCACAAACCTATGGTGCTTAAAAACCTACTCAGCATCTATTACCCTTCCAAATCTACGTTGTCTGTGCTGGAACTCACTAATTGCTTCAAAAAAATCCTCATCCGAAAAATCAGGCCAATATTTTTTTGGAAAATATAGTTCGGCATAGGCAGACTGCAATAATAAAAAATTGCTAATTCTCTGCTCGCCGGATGTCCGGATCAATAAATCGACGTCCGGGAGTCCGCTGGTATCTAAATATTTCTCAAATTCACTCCAGTCTGAAAAAGTTCTCACACCGGCCTGATTGGCTTTATTTATCGCCCTCAGCAGCTCGTCACGGCTTCCATAATTCAACGCAACCGTTAATAGCAAGCCATTGCAATGGGCGGTATATTTTTTCAGCCAATCTATCCTGTCACGAAGTATCTGGGGTAGCCCTGGCAAATCGCCTATGGTTCCGAACCGTATATTCTGTTTAACCAATGACCTGGAATATTTCAACATTACCCTGCCATACAATGACATAAGGCCGCGTATCTCGTCCTCTGACCGCAACCAATTTTCCGTAGAAAATGCATACAAGGTTAGGAATTTTACACCAAATTTCCTAGCTGACCTTATGACAGACTTGACAGCTTTGACTCCATTATAATGGCCATAGATACGTTCAAATCCACGAGCTTTTGCCCAGCGACCATTGCCATCCATAACTATGGCAACATGTTCCGGCACAAAAATCTTTTCACCAACCTGCACGGATTTCTTCTAAAAATCCTATGGCAAACGCAAGCATGAAGAATTTTGAGATAATTTTATTTCCAGATCAAAAAAACTATCTGGTCAATACTCTATTTTTTTATTTACTGTTACACATGATCATAAGCAGGGATGAATTAGCGTCTTTTGTTGCTGCAAAAAATTCCGCACCCCACGACCTGCTTGGCATCCATGAAGTGAGCAGCAATGATGGGTCCACTGGCATGGTAATTCGTGCCTATTTACAGAACGCCCAAAGTTGCCAAGTGCTGAATCTTGACTCCGGTCAATCCCAGGAGCTGGAAAAAATTCACGAAACTGGATTTTTTGAGGTATTTATAAAAAATACTAAAAATCCATTCAGATATAAACTGCAAATCACCACCAAAGAAGGTAGGTACTACGAATGCTTCGACCCATATACATTTCTACCGACTCTGTCAGATCTCGATACCCATCTATTTAACGAAGGCAATCACCACAAAATTTACGAAAAGCTTGGCGCTCACCTGATTACACATCAGGGAGTGCTTGGTACTAGTTTCGCCCTCTGGGCTCCCAATGCCAGGCGTGTGTCGATTGTTGGTGATTTCAATAACTGGGACGGAAGATATAACCCTATGCGACCAATCGGGTTATCTGGCATATGGGAAATTTTTCTGCCAACAAACCTGGAAAATTTTAGGTACAAATACGAAATACTATGCCGGGATGGATCGCTAGTGCTTAAGACTGATCCCTACGGAAACTTTTTTGAACCACCACCGAACAATGCTTCGATAGTTACCCAACTCTATGATTATAAATGGAATGATAGCGAATGGCTTTTCCTGCGAGCAGCAACGGATTTCAAAAAAAATAAGATCTCGATCTATGAAGTACATCTGGATTCCTGGAAGCGGGTTCTGGAGGAAAACCACAGGCCATTGACCTATCGTGAAATAGCCATACAGCTATGCACCTATGTTAAGTCATTGGGCTTCTCACACATAGAACTCATGCCCATTACAGAATATCCCTATCTTGGATCCTGGGGCTACCAGGTTACTGGCTTTTTCGCCCCAACCTGTAGGTATGGAAATCCGAAGGATTTTATGTTTTTGGTCGACCATTTTCATCAAAACGGCATTGGCGTGATCATGGATTGGGTGCCTGGCCATTTTCCAAAAGATTCCTTTGCGCTGGCAAATTTCGACGGGACCTGTTTGTATGAACACTCGGACCCAAAGCAGGGAATCCACCAGGATTGGGACACATTGATCTTCAATTACGAAAGACATGAAGTTCGCAACTTCTTGACAGGCAGCGCGTTATTCTGGCTGGATAAATTTCACATAGATGGCCTACGGGTTGATGCCGTGGCATCGATGCTATACCTGGACTACTCACGTAACCCTGGCGAATGGGTCCCTAACAGGTACGGTGGCCACGAAAACATCGCCGCAATAGAATTTTTGCGGGAAACTAACAATTTGATTCACAACAACTTCCCCGGAGTAATCAGCATCGCTGAGGAATCCACGTCCTTTGGTGGAGTCACCAGACCAACAGAATTTCATGGCCTGGGCTTTGATCTCAAGTGGAACATGGGCTGGATGCATGACACGATAAATTATTTTTCGAAAGATCCGATTTTTAGGAAGCACCACCATAACGAGCTCACATTTGGCATACTCTACCAATACTCGGAAAACTTCATACTGGCGTTTTCGCATGACGAAGTCGTTCATGGCAAAAAAGCTATGATACACAAGATGCCCGGATACAACATGACTGAAAAGGCCAATCATCTTCGATCTTTGTATGGTTTGATGTTCGCCTGGCCAGGGAAAAAATGCCTATTCATGGGCTGCGAATTTGGCCAATCCAGCGAATGGAATTATCGCCAAAGCCTTGATTGGCACTTGCTTCAATACCAAGACCATTCGGGAATTCAGGCATTGATAGAATCGCTAAATACCATATACACAAACTATCCATTTCTGGCCAAAGGCGATTTCAGCTGCCATGGCTTCGAGTGGCTCGTGGTTGACGATCACAACAACAGCGTGCTGAGTTTCCTAAGAAAGGGCACCGTTGACGAATTCATGCTGGTTGTCTGCAATCTAACTCCTGTTACACGAACAGGTTACAGAATAGGCGTACCAAAAAATGGCCGATGGCTGGAGATACTGAACACCGACTCATCCATCTTTGGAGGAACCAACGTGGGCAATCTTGGCTTCAGCGAAACCGTCGCCATCGGCTCACATAAATACAAGCAATCGGTGGAACTAACCCTAGCACCAACCAGTACCATGTATTTTATTTTCCAGCCTCAAACACTGATCGGACAATAGCGTCTATGTTGTTGTGGTTCAAGTGCCAACCGAGTTCTTTCTGGGCCTTTCTTGGTTCAGAAACCAACCGGGCCGGCTCGAGAACATTTTTGGCATTTTCAAGCACCTTCACCTCAAATCCAACGGCTCTGGTCGTAATGTCTACCAGATCTTTCATCGATGTGGATCGACCGGTGCTCAGATTATAAATACTTGCAAATCTATAAGTTGACAGAAGCGGCAGGACCAATGCATAGGGCTCAACGGCGTCGTCCACATGGATATAATCCCGTTCCTTGGTGCCGTCAACTGTATTGTAGTCCGTCCCAAATATTTTAAAATCCTGGCCATTTTTAACAGGAGCCAGGTCACGGGTACAATAGGATCCAGCCACATCAAAATGCCGAAATATTGCGTAATTGATATTATTTTGCTGGGCAATCGCGCGTAACATCTTCTCGCAAAACAACTTAGTCTCACCATATACACTGATTGGCTCCGCAGCAGTATCTTCGGTAATAAGGTGATCACTGGCGTTTCCATAGACCTGGGCCGAGGAAGCAAAGATAAATTTTTTTACATTTTCATTCACAACGGCCTGAAGCAAAAACATTGTACACACAAGGTTGTTCATATAGTACTTCAGTGGCAACTGGTTAGATTCACTAACATCGTTATAATCAGCCAAATGTATAACGCAATCGATGCCATCATTTTTCAAAATCGACCGTATAAACGCTATATTACCGCAATCTCCTTCGTAAACCCTTACATTGGCGTCGATAAAACCGCGATTGCAATTGCTAAAGTTATCAACAACAACGACTTGATTGCCAACGGACGATAATCTTTTTGCACAACATCTTCCTAAAAATCCAGCGCCACCTGTCACCAATATCCGCATCCTAACAATGCTGATTATACAGATTACAGCGCCTATTACAACAAATTTAAAAGTTCGATCTTAAAGAACCAGCCATCAAGTGCCATAGGTATTTTCACGCCGCATCCGCAATGTATTGCCAGACCTGGCAACTTTTTTCTTCTTGATATTCTTGCCATAGGGACTTTCATAACCGTCCTCGCGACGCATCCTCACCTTGTTGTTGAATATGGCATCTTTCTTTTTCTTCCTATTTTTTTCCGAAGGCTTCACATAATAACGTCTTCCACGCACATCTGCGAAAACATTTTCAACATCGAGCCATCTTTTCAAACGCCTCAGTGCATTCACCACCGTTTCACCTTTACGCAAAATAATACGAACTGACACCTATTTAACCTCCAAATCGCTTTTAAGATTAGATCACCAGCGATAATGTCAAGGCTAATTACCAACTTTTGCCATATATTTTATGCTACGGATATCGCCGGTGGATTCACGGACCACACGGTCATTGGCAGCCAAGTATTCTAGTAATTTAAACACCAATTCATTATCAGCATCAATGGCCTTTGCAATCTCCTCGGATGTCATGGGAGTAGGTTTTGATGACAGGGATTCCAACAGCAATTGTTGAGTATGTAACACCTCATTTGCCGCTTTCTTTCCGGCTTCGACACCTGGTTGGTCATAGGCATTTACATCGATCAGCGACGCATAAAACCCTACGGCACGCTCATATAAAGCAATCAAAATACCCATATAATAGGCATTCACTTCGCGGATTGTCAGCGTAATCGATTCGCGGCCAGATTCGGACAGAGCAAGCCGTGTGCCAAGTAAAAATCCTTCGAGATAATCACCGGTCTTAACGCCGGGTTCAATATCGATGGACTCGCCAACCCTGCTTTTCAGTACCTCGATGAATGTAACGAAAAAATTATCCAGACCGTCTCTCAACTGTTGCACATAGGCATGCTGATCCGTTGATCCTTTATTTCCATAGACGGAAATCCCTTGATGTACCTCCAGTCCATTAATATCGTTACGCTTACCAAGTGACTCCATTATCAATTGTTGTAAATAGGAAGTAAACAATGATAGCCTGTCCTTATAGGGAATCACCACCATGTCTTTTTTACCCTGGCCCTGGGAAGCCGAATACCAGGCCACGGCTAAAACCATTGCCAGATTATCCGGACCAGGCCGACGGGTAAGCGAATCCATATCCCGGGCACCGGCCAAAAATTTCTTAAAATCGAGACCTTGCAACGCCGCCGGCAGTAGACCAACCACCGACGTAACGCTGGTCCGACCACCAACCCAGTCCCACATGGGGAAGCGACTTAGCCAGCCATCTGCCCTGGATTGCCTGTCCAATTTACTATCCTTGCAGGTCACGGCAACGGCCTGTCTTGAAAACGTAATCTTATGATTGTAATACAGATGCTCGACTTCAAGCATCGCATTTTTCGTCTCCTGAGTACCACCAGACTTTGACATCACAATCACCAGGGTTTTTCCCAGTTTTCCATCTAAAACCTTTGCCACATAATCGATGCCATCCGGATCGGTATTATCAATGAAATACAGCTTCATTTTATCCTTTATTGGCTCCGTAAGGGCCGAGGAAATCAATCTTGGGCCAAGCGCAGAACCGCCGATTCCAAGACATAAAATGTTTTCAAAACGACCATCCTGGCCAACAATATCACCCTTATGCACAGCCTGGGCAAACCTTTCGATCTGGGTAATGCTATTTTCTATTTCGGATTTTATCTCCACGGTCGGAGCCAGCCCAGGATTCCTAAGCCAATAATGGCCAACCATCCGGTTCTCACTCGGGTTGGCAATACCACCGCTTTCCAGTGCAGCCATGGCATTAAAAGCCTTGGTTATCTTCTGTTCTAGATCCGTGTAGGTACTTGAATAATTTCGAATACGGCCTAGGTCCACACCAATTCCGAGTTGTTCATTCCAAAAATATTTTCTGAAAAAATCCCTATCCATTAGTTTATGCTACATTGTAATGACGTTTCGTCAATTTCTAAGGTTATTGTCCTGTGACAATCAGGACCTAGGGAAAAATTCAGCAGATAATCACAATCATTCAATAGACCAAGGTTCTCTGGCCATTCAACCAACATCAGGAATGGAGGTATTAAAAAATCTTCCAAAGCAATATCTTCGGCTTCTTTTGGATCATTCAGTCGATAGGCATCCACATGTAATAGATTGATCCGCCCAGAATAAAGTGAAAATATGTTAAAAGTTGGGCTGGTAATATTATCACTGATATCGAAAAACTCAGCTATACCTTTCACAAATGTGGTCTTGCCTGCGCCGAGATCGCCACGCATAGAAACCACCGAATTCTCTGCAATAATACTTCCAAAAATCCTGCCAGCTTCGATAGTTTCCTCAATGGAATTGGATTCATAGCCAGAAAGAAACCTATTAATAACATCCATAGCTAAATACCGTTAAAATTATCTGTGGTTATACTAGGGATTAGGAAAATTATGCTAAACGCGTTAAAGAGCGCATGGGTTACCATCGGCACAAGTATATTCCCAAAACGATCATAAATAAACACCAATGATAGGCCCATTATAAACAAAGGAAACAGGGCTCGTGGGCCATCATGCATGGAGGAAAATACCATCGAGCTGATGAGCATTGCCGCCCAGGGAACCATTCGCCATCTAAGAAATCTATATAACAAAAACCTAAAAACAATTTCTTCGACCATTGGAGCCAATAGGATTAGATTTATCCAGGATAGACATTTTTTGAAAATCGAATTAATATCGGAATAGTGACGAACAAGATACTGCGAACCAATCTCCTGGGCAATACTCCGGTGGGTTACAGACTCTATCAAGAGCGTCGTCAACTTCATACTAATAACAACCAGAGGCGCCATCACAAAAAAACCAACCAGACCACAGCCAATGGCCGAGAAGATTTTATTGGTCAAATGGTCAAAATCCTGGATCAGAAATTCTGTAAGAGATTCTTTTTTTATTATAAAAATAACTAAAGCCAACACACAGATATAGGTAACGGTTCCACAAACCAAGCGCTTCGTCATCTCGTCGACTTCGACATGAAATACACTTTCATGCAGCTTAAAAGATAAATGTCCTAGAAAAGTGTACAGGGCAAAAGATATCAAAGCAATAAAAACACTGGCCTGGCTAATCCTAATAGCCGGCAATGGACATCGATTTTTACCAATCTCGAACGGTGTCCTAAATAAATTGGAAAAAACCGTCATCAGCAATAACACATAACCAAGACCAATGAGCGTTTCGGCCATAGCTAACCCATCTACGTACCATATAACTAGTTAAGTCTCAATGGCATAACAACGCATACCAGGCCGTCGGTATCTTTAAACACTCCGGGGCTAAGCTCATCTTTGAACTCAAAATACACCTCGTCCTTCAATAAAGCCCTGAGTGGATCTGCCACAAATTTCGGGTTGAAGGCTAATTCTATTGGAACTTCTTCATAGGCAATAGACAAAGATTCATTGGCTTCACCACAGGACTGGCTGAACGAACGTGCTTCTATTGAATTATTAGCTATTTTAAATCTTATGGAACAATTTCTCTCATCGGCAACAATTGAAACCCTTTGAACCATTTCCAGAAACCTTTCCCGATCCAACCTTATTCGATGTTCCGTGGTGACTGGTATCACTTGCTTATAATTAGGGTATTTGCCTTCAACGATTTTCGAAACAACACTGATGTCTCCAGTCAATCCGGAATTGTCTTCCCTATCCACCTGGATCCTAAACCATATCTGCCTATCGTCCGAATAGATGTTTACATCACTACCAAAGATAAGCATACGTTCCAATTCCAGCACAGTCTTCGCCGGAATTATAACAGATTTGAAATTGATTGCCCCATCGAATTTTCTAGAAATAAGGCTCAAGCGCCGGCCGTCGGTAGCAACAAGGTTGACCCTATCATCTTCCGTCGAAAAATACACCCCATTTAGAACATACCTATTTTCATCCTTTGACTGGGCATAGGAAACATTCTTAAGCATCGATACAAAATCGTATTGCTTCATCGTAATGCCATTAGTTTCATCGATTTTTGACAATCTAGGAAATTCAGATTGATCCAGGCCGGATAGTATGAAAACAGAACCATTTGATGAAATCTTGACCTTGAGATCATTTACTAGTTCAACACTCAACTCATTACCCGGCAATGACTTGACGATCATAGATAGCTTTTTTGCCGGCAATGTAATTCCACCCATTGCCAAAACTTCTGATTTTATGCCACAGTGAATCCCGATATCAAGATTTGTAGTTGTAAAAAAAACAACACCTTTATCCAGGTCTGCTTCTATTAGTACATTTGATAAAATGGGCATGGCCGGTCTATTTCCAACAATATTAGATACCTGTTGCAATGCCGCTAACACGGCTTCCTTATTAGCTACGAACTTCATAGAATGGTGCACAATATACAACCAAACCACAGGTATTGTCAATCAAAAGCCATCACATCAAAAAAAGCACCACCCGCTGATGGATGGTGCTACAAAACACACTAATATAATCTAACTATTCATTAGAATGAATAGGTCGCAGCTATGTTGGCTGAATAATCTTTCCAGTTTTTACTAAATTGACCTTCTAAGCCGAGATCGAAGCCCCAGTTATTTTTTGTTAACCCATAGCCAAGCCTGACTACACAGGAATTCTTTCCTACATTTCCTAGGGCAGGAGAATATTCTTCATCGTAATACTCCACGGTACCGACTTTATTTTTCTTCCAAAGCTCGCGTTTATAGCCAACTTCAGCAAAGACTTTACCTAAAGAAAGATCCGTTTCGGCATGAATACCGATCACAGGACTCAACATATGACATTTGGACTTGCTATAGATAAGCCCATCTGCCGGATCCCAGTCTTCACTTTCTTTGGCAACATTATTATCAGATTTTGCTGTTTCTGCCCCTGGGCTGGTTGCGGTTGGCTCGGTGGGGTTATCATCAGATTCATCAAGCCCTGCATCCACGGATTCTGACCCATTCTTTTGGTTCACATAATCATAGGTCAAAGCAACCCATGGACCAAACTTTATGTTGTTATATTCCCATGGTAAATAAACACAATCTACGTTAAGAGATGCCCAATAGCCTCTGTGAGAGGATGAGAATCTAGCTATTTCGGCCGAATAGTCTTCCTGTTTCGTGCCAGGCACAGGTCTATTTCCCCACTCTTTATATTTTGAACGACCCATTAATGCGGAAAATTTGGTACGTATGGCATTTTCCAGAGAATTCCATTCACCATAGACACCACCAAAGAATGACCGTTGACTTCCATTATTGCCATCGAGTAACGTCGACCCATTGTATTTCATTTTAGCATGCCCATAACCAGCTAACAGACCAAGTACCGACTCATCCGAGAGGTTCATGTCGTAGCCTATGGCCAGGCCCCATAATCCGGCACGCATACCGTAGCCATTGACTTCTTTTTGACGAAGAAGATCGCCCATACCAGCAGCCCATAGCTCCTTATCACCAATTTCTCGGCACATATGGGAATAGGCAGCACCGCGAGCCATATTGGCAATTGCCATGGTCACACGATTACGCTCGGCAGCCGTACTGCGTGATATTGAACGCGCTAGGTCACCATTATCGAACCCTTCTTCTTCTTCATCGTATCTCGCTGTCAACATACCGAAAAGTTTTTTACGATTAGTTGTCGGCTTTCCAGCTCCCTGCATAGATTCAATGACATCAACAAAATCTTCGGATATACCTGAGACAGACTCAGCATTATCAGCCAACGCATCACCATAGGCAATGGATTCATAACCATTGATGCCGTACAGGTTTTGACCAATTACACCAATATTGACATCGGCGACTATACTGTTGGAAAATTTTTCACAATCGATTTTATTCATCAAATCATCAAATTTACCATCACCTAGACCGATTAATACGACCTTGTAATCATGTTTACCTGGGCTTTCCAACCCTAAATCAATGAATGATTTACCTTCTAGATCAATGGGGATTTTGGTATCACCAACGTTAACAAGACTATCAACACTTGCCAATATCAACTGGGGGACATCTGAACCTTTTTCCGGAGCATCAAAGGAAATACCTCCAGATTTAGCTGCAAAAACTATCCTATCATTCGCACCGACATTTAATTGTGATTTGGGCGCATTGATAAACACCAATGTGGCCTTATCTTTAACCTGAAAAGAGCCTTCGTTCCGTGCCTTGGAATCCAATGTAACTAAGCCATCGATCTTCAGCATACCACCGGCACCCACTTGTACCAACACATCCTTACCATCGACGCTACTCAGTATCAATGGTTGATTGCCGCCGATCAAACCGGCACTGCCATCGGCCACCTGGATCACCGGCACCGAGGATTCGTTCTGAATGGTAATCGTGCGAGCTCCGCCGTCGGCCAACAGCTTGGCGATGGTTTTGTTTTCCGCATCGTCGTCACCGCTTAGCACAAAGCCACTGGTCAGCTTTTTGCCAGTCGTATCGCTCAGAATCACATTGCTAAGCAATCTTACCGTAGCACCCTTGGAAATAACTATATTGCCACTTTTATCCGCCGACGCACTGCCGTCCAAAGTCTTCGAAGCCTTGATTGTAATTGAACTAGCTGTGTTACCAGTCATATCCGTACCGGCCAGGGTCAGGATTGCGCCCTCGGTTACCACCAGGTCTCTGCCCAGATTCAGCACATTGTTTACTGCATTAGCATTACCGATCTTCAGCGAGCTTTCACCATAGACCACACCACCTTCCGAAGCCAGGACACTCTTGCTGGCTCCACCAGATATAACCAGCAGATTACCACCGGAAGCCGGCTGTTCGGTGATCTCAATAGTTCCAGCCACACCGACTTTATACCTAACCACTGGCACCTTTTCTTCGGCCGCCGCACCAAGCACCAATGCCTTAACATTAACACCCTCTGGAGCTATCATCTGGATAAGACCAGCTTTCCCGCTTATAATACGCAGAGAATCGCCACCATTAGGACTCAATGATCCGAAAATCAATTTATTTTCACCGGTTGTGAGGAGCAAAGGCCGGATAGCCTTAGAAACCGAATCATCGATATTATCACCTTTAATCGTCACATCACCATTGGCCACATTGCTAAAAAACAATAACTTCGGATCGCCAGCAATCTTCACAGCCTTACCAGAACCACCAAGCCCGTATTCGCCAGCGGCAGCGAAAGTCATACCGATGGTACCCGGACCACTAAGTGTTACGTCATTGCCAGCTATAGTAGCAGGTGCACTTAGATTCAACACCGCAAATTTATCAGCTGCGCTGGCATTATAGGTCACAGCACCAGTGGTGGCATTAAGATCAGCGGACGTAACGCCTTGATCATTAACGCTAGCAGGCAACGCCGCCTGGGAACTTACAGTACCTAGGACACCAAAACCTAGGCCTAAAACACCCAGCAATCCAAGCTGCTTCAGCCGCTGTTCTAACATTTCTTTAATTCTTTTATTATTCATATATAACCTCTCTATATTCCTTCTATCTAATATAATCTGGCGCTATGGCTAAATCTAACCAACACACCATTTTGACATATTCTCATATCTACAGCACTGCGCAAGAAAAAAAATAAAAAATATGAACAATATTACAAAACCTGCAGTAATACTTCGGCCCAGTGACTTTCAGTTCCTGAATGATTCCTATTTTGCCAAAAATATCCCTACTGGATCAAAAAATCCCAAAAAATTATAAAAAAATCCAGGTACCTGGGAAAATTCTGCTAAAGAGGCCTGGAAAGTTCAATAAAAAAGCGCCGGTCCGAGAGGTGAACCGACGCCGAATAGGTAACTAAAATGAAAAGTGAAAAAACTAAAAAAACTGGAAAAATCAGAACGAATAGGTGGCCACGATGTTGCCGAGATAATCCTTCCAATTGTTGCTAAACTGGCCTTCTAAGCCGATTCCCAGGCCCCATTTGTCCCGAGAAAAATCGTAGCCGAGTCGGACGATACAGAGGTTTTTCGAAGCCGTCCCGATGGTCGGAGCGTACTCTAGACCCGCGTAACTGAAGTCGTCGATCTTGTTTTTCCGCCAGAGCTCACGCTTGTAACCCACTTCAGCAAAGACTCTTCCGAAAGATAGGTCGCTTTCCACATGGCCACCGATCACCGCACTCAACATGTTGCGATTCGACTTGCCAAACCCTAGACCAGCACCTTCTCCCTC
>JAITBP010000002.1 GCA_031283585.1 Puniceicoccales bacterium | reverse complement strand
TAGGAGACCATCCAGATATTTATACCCTAGGCCCGCCAACTGTCCGGCGGGCCTTTTTGTTCGGTAATGTTTTCGGAAGTAAGACCGAGGTTTTGCCAGCTTAGGCCTGATTATTAATCGATTTATTTATGTCCCTAGCTTGCCGGTTGTTTGGCTGGCGGACTTTGTCTCGCCGGTGGTATGTATCTATAAATCGTGTAGATCCTCTCTTCGCTGTTTGGCCCAGGGGTTACGCTGATTGTCAGCTTATATAGGTTTTCAATCTTTTTATCTTGCATTGTAGGCGTATTATTGTCTGCACCGCCGTCTGTGCTACTGGATGAGGCCAAAGCTTTACCTTTTACGGCTACTGATTTTAGTATTTTTATGATGCCATTTGCAGATTTATCGCCAGTGACCCAGGTTGGCAAAGCGACTTCACGCCCCACGGAGCATAAGTCGCTACCATTAATATTTACGCCTCTTTTGAGGATGGAATCGATTATGAACTTCGTGTTAAACGCATCATTGGAGTTGGATTTGCGAGAATTTTTCTTTATTATCATACCATTTATAAA
Organism: Puniceicoccales bacterium; assembly: GCA_031283585.1. Classification (NCBI taxonomy): domain Bacteria; kingdom Pseudomonadati; phylum Verrucomicrobiota; class Opitutia; order Puniceicoccales; species Puniceicoccales bacterium. The sequence continues at coordinate 33,815 of JAITBP010000002.1, read as the reverse complement.
ACCCTGCGATAACATAGTTACCGAAAGTGCAAAGACAGATATGCCAATTATACACTCAATCAATGCAGACCCTTTGGAAGATTTCATTAGGCGCAATTCTATGACTATGTTATTATTTCTCAAGCTTTGTTTAGCATTTGATTGAAATCAACTTTAATAAAGTCTTGAAACAGCTCTCCAGGCTAATAGACATGGTTCATGGCAAAAGATGATCAGGCAAAACAGGTTTTACATGACCCAAAGACTTTGGATTTGGCCATAACTGCTGTCAATAAACAGTTTGGCGAGGGTTCTGTGATGCGCATGGGAGACGCCAAAAAAATGAATGTGTCGGTAATTTCGACCGGATCCCTGTCACTGGATCTGGCCCTGGGCGTCGGTGGATTGCCCCGGGGCAGAATCTGCGAAGTGTTTGGCCCAGAGTCTTCCGGTAAGACCACGTTTTGCCTGAGTGTTATTGCCGAGGCCCAGCGGATTGGAGGTAATGCTGTTTTCATAGATGTGGAGCATGCCCTCGACCCGAAGTACACAAAAATCGTTGGCGTTGATCTAGATAACCTGATGGTCGCCCAGCCAGAAAATGGTGAAGATGCGCTGAATATAGCCGAAACCTTGATAAGGTCCGGTGCCATCGACGTGATCGTAATAGATTCGGTGGCGGCGCTGATTTCCAAGGCTGAACTCGATGGTCAGATCGGCGATACCACCATAGGGTTACAGGCAAGGATGATGAGCCAGGCCATGCGTAAGCTGACATCGGCGGTGAGTCGTACCCAATGTATCTGTGTCTTTACCAATCAGATACGTGAAAAAATCGGTGTCATGTTTGGGAATCCGGAGACGACCCCCGGTGGCCGGGCGTTGAAGTTTTTTTCGTCGGTTAGGCTCGACATAAGGCGTGTTAACCAGATTAAGGACAACGCCGGCCGTGTGATCGGTAATCGTACCCGGGTGAAGATCGTCAAGAACAAGGTGGCGGCGCCGTTTACCGAGTGCGAGTTTGACATAATGCACAGCGAAGGGATTTCCAAGACCGGGTCGATAATAGACCTGGGTCTGGAATATAACATATTGGACAAGAAGGGCGCATGGATTTCGTACCAGGGTAAATTGGTCGGTCAGGGCCGAGAGGCTGCCAAGCAGACCATAGCCGAAAACAAAGCTCTGGCCGATGAGATCAAGTCGTCGATCTTGGAGAAGGTAACTGTTTCTGGTGGAACAATTTTGGCCGAATCTGTAGAGGAGTAAGAGCCGGGCATCATGTCGTCTTTTGACCAGTTGAGAGATCTTTGTTTTACAAATAGGTTTGACTGGAAGTTTTCCAGGCCAGAAATTTTTTTAAAAAATTTTGCTCAGAAAGCCGAACCGGCGGATGATGTCTACGTTATGATGCTGGAACGCTGTGCAGCCGAAGGACCTAGGAGATCTATGGCCATAGGCAACGATGGTTTTTATGAAATTGCCCAGGACGATTTTTGTATTATTGAAATAAAAATAGCCCGGGGCATAGAGGTCAGATTGGACCATAGAACCGTTGGCAACGGTTGTGGTGGATTTTTTTTCCTGGTGGCCGAAGAAGGTTCGTCTGTGGTTTATAACCATAACGTATCCAACGAGATAGGTCCTGTTGGCTTTGAATCTATCAGCTTTCTTGCCGAGGCAGGCAGCCGCATTGATCTGAACCAGAAAGTTGCTACAGGTTCGGATTTTAGATCTGAAATTAGTTTTTTTCTTACCGGTGAAGGTTCGAAGATCGATGGAAAAATTTTTCACATCGGTGAGGCTAGTTTTTTCGACTGTAGAACGCTCCAGTATCACTTGGGCCGCAACACCATCTCGAACTTGGTTGCAAAATTTGCACTGAAAGAAAATGCAAATTCTTCATTCTGTGGAAAAATTATAGCGACGGAAACGGCCATCGATTCCGAGGCTAGACAATTGAATAAAAATATTATCCTATCTGACTCGGCCAGAACAACTAGCGTTCCATCGATGGACATTAGGAATCCTGGCATAAAATGCTACCATGGCGCCACTGTTAGCGAAATAAATTCGGAGCAATTATTTTATCTTAGATCCAGAGGCATCGATCTGCAAACCGCCGAGCAGATGATTGTCGATGGTTTTTTGGAGTTTTATTGATTAATTTATATTTTTGTGAAGGAAAAAACTAAAACCCATTGCAGTAGAAGCACTAATATAGCGGAGATGATAGACAGACTGGCCGAAACCCAGCCGGACAGCTGGGCCGTAATGATTCCACGGCGTGATCTATTTAGGCGGTTGAGCTATGAAAAAATTCCATTCTCCAGGCTAAATCAAGATATCGACAGGGTTATTGTTAATCTTTCTGCCGCAGGTGTTTGCTATGGCTCGCGAATTTTGATGATGCTTAAACCAAGCTATGAATTCATCTGTGTATTTTTTTCACTTTTACGCCTGGGAGCTGTTCCGATCCTGATAGATCCTGGGATAGGCCCGTGGACATTTTTTAGCTGTGCAAAACATTCCAGGCCGGAATTTGTAATAGGTGAAAAATTTGCACTGATGATGTTAAAATTCTATAGATTGCCCGGGATCAGGTCGCTTCTTCCAAAATCGAAGCTCTTTGCCAAATCTTTGCCTTCGGAGGTTCCGAAGCCGGCAATAATTGATCCAGATGCCATTGCCGCTGTGTTGTTTACATCCGGCTCAACGGGTATTCCGAAGGGCGTAGTTTATAGGCATAGGCATTTTTTGGCCCAGCTGAATATTTTGAAAAATTTGTATAAAATCGGTGAAAAAGAAGTGGATTTGACACTTTTGCCAGTGTTTATGCTGTTTAATCCGGTGCTGGGGCGTGCGACGGTTTTGCCGGAAATCGATCCCTCAAGCCCGGCAAAACTTGACCCTAAAAAGTTTGTCCAAGCAGCTATAACTGTCAAAGCAACAAGTAGTTTTGCGTCACCAATTCTGTGGAAGAAGATAGCCAGATACTGTCATATTAGGGGCATAACACTGGATGATTTTAGATTCATATTTTTGGCCGGGGTTTCCGCCGGCGCGGCCACCGTAAAAATGATCAAAAAAATAGCTCCTAATGCGGAAATTCACACGCCCTACGGTGCCACCGAAGCACTGCCAATCTGTGATCTGGAGGCCGATGAAATAATTTCTGTGGCGGATTTGGAAAGCTGTGGTGCCGGTGTTTGCGTTGGATATCCTGTTGATGGCGTGAATGTTAAGGTAATAAAATCGGTCGATACCCGGGTGCCATTAATGGAGAGTGATATGGTCCTGCCAACGGGCCATGTCGGTGAGATTATTGTAAGCGGAGGCGCTGTAACAGAAGAGTATGATGATCTTGAACTTGAAACTTCTATGGCTAAAATATACGACGTCACCGTGACCTGGCATAGGACCGGTGATCTCGGGTTTTTTGACCAAAGAGGCCGGCTATGGTTCTGTGGTAGAAAATCCGAGCGCGTCGAGGTTGGTGACGAGATTTACTATCCAGAGTGTGTAGAACCTCTATTCATGCAACATAGTGCCGTGGAAAGAGTTGCTCTGATAAAGTGTAAAAATTACACAACGATCACCCCTGCCATTGCAGTTCTTCCAAAGCATGGATTTTTTCCAAGATTCTTTTGGCAAAGGCGAAAATTTTCCATGGAACTGCGTTCAATAGCCAGCAAATACCCTAAAACAAAAAAAATAAATAAGTTCTTCTTTTGCAAGGCATTTCCGGTCGATGTCAGACATAATTCAAAAATAAACCGTGTGTTGTTGTCAAAAATTAGGTGATTTAATACTACTTATGCCGTTGACTTTGTCCTGGGCGATGTATTATGTCCAAGCTAAATGAACTTGTTTGTAGAAACAACTGTCAGTATTTATACTATTTTGTCTCCGGTTATCGGGGCCGCTATTATGATTGGAATGACGCCAACGGCGACGCCGGACGAGCGAATCCGTATCTCAAGACAGGCCTGCCTTGTGGCCGGGTCATTGCTGATTGTGTTTGCCGTGGCCGGAAATTTTATAATGGAGACGGTGTTCAGGATATCTACCCACGCCTTCCAGGTGGGCGGAGGCATGTATCTGCTGACCATAGCTGTTGGCATGGTAATAGCTAAAGAAGCTAAAGAAGCTAAAGAAGAAAAGACTGGTGATTCTCAAGGCAAACCGGTACAACAGGTTAGCGGTAATATCGCCATAACTCCAATCGGGACGCCTTTGCTTACCGGTCCGGGCACAATAACCGCCACATTGGTCAAAAAGTCTAGTATTCCAAATAATTTTTCCAGTATGGCAGTTTTTTTTACCGCCATGATATTTGTCATATTCCTGTCCTATCTGACCTTCGTTATTTCGTGCAAGTTTGCTAACTTGTTGACTCCGAAGGTACTCGGTGTCATTGAGAAAATTACAGGTCTGATTCTTATCTGCATAGCCCTTGAATCGATAATCGCCGGCACGTCCACATTTTTGCGCTTGTTATAAGTTCTTATAGGTCAAAGGTGTATTTTTATTGCAATTATTTTTACGATGAATACCATTGGATGTGGTGGCTAGTGTGTTGATTACCAATGATGATGGGATCGATTCGGCGGCATTAATGGCGTTGGTCAAAAGTTTTGTCTCTAATGATTGGGATGTTTTTGTTGTGGCGCCAAGCGAGGAACAAAGCGGTGTTGGGCGTTCCATGGGATTGAGCAAAGAATTTTTTTCCCGGAAAGTTTCTTTAAGTGGTTGCAATGCATGGGCGATTAATGGTACGCCGAGCGATTGTGTGAACATCGCTCTGGGAAATCTTTTACAAAAAAAACCAGATTTGGTTATTTCTGGCATCAACTGGGGGTTAAATATAACAGTCCCAATTATATTCAGTTCAGGTACCGTTGGTGGTGCCATGGAAGGTTTTTGCTGGGGCGTGCCGTCAATCGCTTTTTCCCAAGGACTTCCGGATCAAAAAGAGCATTATCTACAGCGCAGGATTGATTATATAAATCACCCGGGCCTGATGAGTGTAATAAAAATTTCTGCCGATATAGCCGTTGATATCGCAACGGAACTTGTTGCGAGTAAGAAGGTTGAGCTTCATAATGTAAATTTTCCATATCCGACAAAACCTTCCACTCCGGTGAAAAAAACACGGCTGGCGGATATAACTCTGAATAATGGCACGGACTTTGGAGCCTATGGGTCATTGTATGAGCTGGTTGGTGACAAATTTATATTCAAATTCCCTTCGGGTGATTTCAGTGGCTTGAATTTTTCCGAAGGTAGCGACGTGTCATGCCTGGCCCAGTACAACATAAGTGATTCTATCATAAGTATTAGAAAGCTGTGTACATTTTAAATGTTTGGCCTGAAATCCACCCTATCCGTGTTGAAAGATATCGGTTGCGCTCCCAATAAAAGACTTGGCCAAAATTTTCTAATCGATCCGAATATGATAAAAAAATCTGTGCAGCTGGCCGGAATCCAGGCCGGCGATAATGTGGTCGAGATTGGTCCTGGCCTCGGAGCTCTTACCATGGGTTTGCTGGACGCCGGTGCAAAAGTCTTTGCTGTGGAATATGATAGAGCGTTGTATTCATTTTTATGTAAAAATTTTTCGCAAAATGGGCTGTTTTCGCTGCTCAATGGTGATGCGGTGGAGTTTCCGGTGGCCGGGTTGCCGGATGATGTTTTTGATTACAAAATAGTTTCAAACCTACCCTATGCGATTTCAACGGCCTGGCTCGATGGTGTCCTGGGCCGTGATTTTTTACCAAAAATTATGGTGTTAATGCTTCAAAGGGAAACGGTTAGCAGATTTACATCATCCCCCGATTGTAAAAATTTCGGTGCAATATCCCTGTTTCTGAACTCGGCCTATTCGATAGAATGTATACATAATGTGTCAAGAAAATGTTTTTATCCCGAGCCAAAGGTGGATTCATCACTGCTTGTCCTGAGAAAAATGGAGCAACCCTATATTTTTTTTCTGAAAACCAAATCTTTGATCCGGTTCCTGTTCAACTACAGAAGGAAACAGATCGGCAGCACATTAAAAATATGCGAGGCAGAAGATGGCCCATTTCTTAAAAAAGCACTTCAAACATCTGGAATAGACTATACGTCCAGGCCTGAAAATGTCCCCATTGAGACCTGGCAAAAACTGGATAAGGAACTTAGGCAACTTCTCTGAGCTATTCTAGTAATCGCCGGTTAGGGAGCCGGTGTTTTCTCAGTTGATGCCGCCGATTTTAATAATTGGGCAGGCGATGGCAGAAATATGACGTCGTCATCGTCACCTTCCTCATCATCTTCCAGACCATCATCTACTGTTGGGCTGGCGTCGAGCGGTGAGAATAAATCATCATCTTTTTCATTATCAACATCATCGCCAACGTCGTCGCCGATGTCATCGTCATCGCCGATGTCGTCATCCATATCATTACCACCATTAAAATTATCATCAAAATAGAAAAAAACAAAATCATCCAAAGCCTTGGTAATAGGTGGCTTCTGGCCATTGGACGGTTCCACATCCAACAGAGTAACCCTTGATATTCTGACAGACCCAATCGAAAAAATTGCTTTTTTAAACTCCAATTCGTCACCATTATAACCTGACCAATCTGGCCATAGGTTGTCATAATTGTCAGGATTAGCCTCTGCTACAGAGTACAACCACATTGAACCGCCTTTGCCTACTAACCTCAATCCTTTATTATATTCTTTTGGAAGAGAATTAATATCTACTTTTAACCCTTGGTAATAATGAAGGTCCCTCGAAGAGATAGTTACCTTATCGGCTGTCGACCTAAGCATATACTCTATGGTCACTATGGAATTGTCGTTGGGTCGCATTTTTTCATCACCCTTGTTAATAATTTCACACCATGCCCCATCGCAGAGGTTGATCACACTATGATTTTTACAAAGATAGTTAATATAATCTTCGGATTCTTTCCTGCGATTTTCTTCACGTCTTTTTTCTATGTAATGTTCCGCTTCATCACTGCCTTCAATCTTTGGATATTTATCTTTACAGCAGAGTCTTAGCCCCTGGATAAACAATTCCCACTCTCGGTCGGTGAATTCCAGTTCTGTAATGTTAAGTTTATGTCCAGATAACCAACCATAGGCCGTTATAAGTTTGTCATATTTGTGGTCAATGGACTGGATCGATTTCTCAGTGTCTATCGTGGATTGGGCATTATCGTAATTTTCACCCGGGACCTCTATTTTATCCAGGTCCACAGCATCGGCAGTCTCTACGCATAGCCCAATTGATGTAAATAACAAATAAAAAATCCCTACATAGGTTGATTTAAAACTCATCACATTTGACACTATGCTATTATCTATTCGCTTTGTCCAGAAAAATATACAACTATATTCATATTATTGCTGTAATAACGCCGATTAGTATTATAATGCACAGTGTTGGGGATTTATGGATGTTCTGGTTGTTATTCTGGCTGGAGGAATTGGCGAACGCCTATGGCCACTAAGTACTACTGAAAGGCCGAAGTATTTGTTGAGGATAGATGAGACTTCATTGATTCAATCAGCTTTCCAGCGAGGGCTTTTGCTCTGCAATGTTTCCAACATATTTATTTCTACAATCAAAGAAAATAGCCAGCTGATCATGGAAAAGCTGCCGATGTTACGAAAAGACAACATAATATTAGAGCCATTTGCTAGAAATACCGCTGCGGCCATTTGTTTAGCTAATGAGGTTCTCAGCAATCGGGCTGGGACTAGGCCAATAGTATTTATACCATCGGATTCTGTAATAAATGACCTGGCCGGGTTTAAGGAAACCTTAACCAGTGCGATTGATTTTGCTTCAATTACCAATAAAATAACGGTTATCGGTGTATCACCTAAAGACTCATCTTCCCAATATGGGTACATTAAAATTGGTTCTGTGGTGGAACTTGGTGAAAAGATATTTAATGTGGATAGATTTGTGGAGAAGCCGGATAAAACAACTGCAAATAGTTATGTAAAGTCTTGCAAGTACTTTTGGAATACAGGCATGATAATAGCCACCGGATATGCTATCCGCAGGGCAATCAAACTACATGCCAATGATATATATGAAAATATTAGAAGCCATGTTGCCGGATCAGACTATGCCTATGGCCAGATCAAGAACATATCTTTTGATCGTGCTGTGCTTGAAAAATTGGACGATCTTTTGATGGCTATTGGTACTTTTGACTGGGAAGATATCGGTAGTTTTGAAATTTTGGCTAAATACAAAATCCATGGCTTATCCTAGAGTTATAAAATTTGCCTTGCAAAAACGTTGGCTGTTACAGCCTAGAGGACCTGGTTGCACCCCTAGCTCAATTGGATAGAGCATCTGACTACGGATCAGAAGGTTGCAGGTTCGACTCCTGTGGGGTGTGCCAGAATGGGGTCGTAGCTCAGTTGGAAGAGCGCCACAATGGCATTGTGGAGGTCGTCGGTTCGAACCCGATCGGCTCCACCATTTGGTTATTAGGCTAGGGTTTTATTTATGTAAAGGCTGCATTGGCCGCAATATTTCGACTGGCATGTCGTTGTTTTTAGCCATATCTTGCAATAGGTTGGCGATGTCTTCTCTTAATTTATCATTGCTGATGGAGATTAGAGGATCATTTTCCTGGGCATTGCTGCCTTTTTTTCCTAGTAGGACTTTTATGCGGGTACCTATCTCTTTTTTTTCGGTTTCATTTTCCGATTGATTGTATTTATTAACCAGGGACTGGAATATTTTCTCTGCCCCATGCATGGTTTTATGGACCTTGCGTTCGGATAGCTTGATGCTGGTCAAAGCTACTACTTTTTTCGCAATTGGTTCCATTGTATTTGATTCATGTCTGTCGCCAATAGCAAGGAATAATCTGGTGAACCAGTTCCCAACGTTTGCATTTGCGAGTACCTTTCTCTTTTCAGACCAGGAAAGGCTGTTATAATTACGCCTACTACCAGTAATTCCCATCCATCCCATAGCAATCCAATATAATAATAGTATGAAAAATTTTGACAATAGTAAATCACTTCCGGCAAACCGGCAAAAAAAGCCAGTTTCCAAGAAAAAAACGAGGCTTCCAAATGATGATTCAGATCGTCAGTTACTTCTTTTTTAGAAAAATCGAATCCCTGGTAGACCCAGGGAAGCAGCTCAGGAAAATTCAGTAACGGAATTTTTAAGGTATTTTTTGTTTTGATACCCCATAGCCAGGTATCTTTCTATTATTTAGGATGTGGATTTCCTTTATTTAATTTTGCTGCTAGTTCTTTCATTGATTGCTGAGTCATAGATTGTTCATGAGTTTTTCTTATTGATGGGTCTTTTTCTATCTTTGCTAAATCATCTTTTAACTTATTGTCAGTGATAAAATCATATCGATTTTCAGTTCGGTTATCTACACCTATGCTTGCATCTTCTCTTTTCCCTGTTAGCGACCTAATTTGGTTGGCTATTTCAGTCTTCTCCTTTGGGGTGGTATTAGGGCTGTTAAATTTGTTGACAAGATTTTGTATGAATTGTTGGCCGTATTTTATGGCTTTTTTTTCCTTTAGGCTTCCGGTTTTTATATTTGAAATAGCGGTTGTTCCACTCATTGCAACGCTCATGGCATTTTTCCCTGAGCCCCATTTGCTGGCAAGAAACAGTCTGGAAAAGCAGTTACCGATGCCATTATTTTTAAGAATTTCTCTCCTTCCAGTCCAGCTGACGCCATTATAATTATAATTATTATTATTTATATCGCCAATTCCACCCATAACAGATATGAACTATAATAATGTAAAAAATTTTAACAATAGTAAAATTAGGCCGGTGAATTGGCTAGGAAAGATTGTTTCCAGGAAGAGATCACCGTGTCCAACTGTTGGTTCAGTTCGTCGGTTATTTCTTTTTTAGAGATGATCGAATTCAGCAAATCGATGGAGGTGGCCTGGCAGTGGGCAATCACCTGGTCCGAGGCTTCCAATGCACTGGGCAATGGAATGTCATCGAAAATGCCGTGATTTATGGCCCAGAGTATTAGGAGTTGCTCACCTATGTCCTTGGGCTTTGATGTCGACTGCTTGAATAACTCTACGATCCGGGCCCCACGGTCTAGCTGTTGCTGGGTGTTTTGATCCAGATCCGAACCGAATTGGGCAAAGGCAGCTAGTTCGTAGTATTGGCCGAGCTGGAGCTTTAATTTGTTGGCCAGTTGTTTAAATGCTTTCAACTGGGCCGCTGACCCGACTCTTGATACTGAGATTCCCACCGAGATTGCTGGCCTAATGCCTCGGTTGAATAGATCTGTATCCAGGAAAATTTGGCCATCGGTGATGGATATGACGTTGGTGGGAATGTAGGCCGAAACATCCCCGGCCTGGGTTTCTATTATGGGCAGAGCGGTCAGCGAACCATTACCCAGGTCTTCATTCAATTTTGCCGACCTTTCAAGCAACCTGGAATGCAGATAAAACACATCACCTGGATAGGCTTCACGCCCCGATGGACGCTTCAGAACCAGCGATATCTGTCGATAGGCGGTGGCGTGTTTAGAAAGGTCATCGTATACAATTAACGCATCCTGGCCATGTTCCATAAACCATTCACCGATAGCACAACCGGCGTAGGGTGCCAGATATTGATTGGCCGGATTGTCGGCGGCCGGAGAATTCACCACAACGGTGTAATCCAATGCACCGGTTTCGGTCAGAAGCTGTATGGTTCTGGCCACGGTGGAATTTTTTTGACCAATCGCCACATAGATCGAATACACAGGTCGAAAATCCTTGTCTTTGCTGGCGATTCCAGCGCGATTTATCCTGGCCTGATTGATGATCGTATCTATGGCTATGGCGCTTTTGCCGGTGGATCGATCGCCGATTATCAGTTCCCTTTGACCCCGGCCTATCGGTATCATCGCATCGATCGCAATTATCCCGGTCTGGAGCGGTTGGGTGACAGATTTTCTGGCCATAATGCCCGGTGCAGGCTTTTCCATAGGGTACATGGTGCTGCGGTCTAACTGTCCCTTGCCATCCAACGGGTTTCCCAGTGGGTCGATGATCCGACCAAGCAATGCCATGCCCACCGGTACGGACAGGAGCCTACCAGTGGTTTCCGCCTGATCACCTTCTTTTAGGCCTGTGCTGTCACCGAGCAAAACGACGCCCACGTAGTCCTCCTCGAGATTTAGGGCTATGCCAAATATGCTATTGCCAAACGATATCATCTCATTGGCCATCGCTCCGGATAGACCTTCGACCAGGGCAACTCCATCGGCAAGTTCCACTATTTCACCTAGGTTTTTCTTTTGACAGGAGAACCTGATGGCATTGATTTCTTCACGTATTTGGTTCAAAATAGCTTCGGACATAAACCTGACCTTAGCTTTTGGAGCCAAAACATCAAGAATCTTTAGTCAAGGGCATGGAATTTTGTTTAAAAATTTAGAAAAATAGTATTCCATGGTATCTTTAGCCAGGGGCGCCGCATGGGTTGAACCGTAGTAGCTGTCCGATTCGGATTTTTCTTGTACAGCCACGGCGATGGCGATTTGAGGATCTTCCACCGGTGCGAATCCTATAAACCAGGCCACGTTCCTTTTTTTGCCGTTTTCCCATACCTGGGCTGTGCCGGTTTTACCGGCGACACGCAGTCCTTGTATCCTTGCACGCCAACAGGTTCCACCATTGACCGCATCTTCGAAGGCTGAGATAAGCTTTGTGTAGTCATCGTTGCTGAGGCCTATTTCTTCGTGGCAACCCTGTTGGGATGGTCTGTTTTCTTCATGTATAATATGGGGAGTGGTTCTGGTTTCATTTCTGGCCACCGAGGCGGTGAAGCAGGCCATTTGCAGCGGTGTTAGCCGTAGGTATCCCTGGCCGATGGACGTGTTGGCCGTGTCACCGCCCAACCAGGGTCCTAGATTTTTAGCGATTTTCCAGGTTTTGGTCGGCACAATCATTTTTGAGGTTTCGTAGGGCAACTCCAGGCCGGTTTTAGAGTCTAGTCCAAACCTGTGGGCTTCCTTGCTTATGAAGTCTATGCCACATTTTTGGCTGCGATTATAAAAATATACATTACAGCTTTTTTTGATGGCTTCGTGTAATCCGATTTTTCCATGGGCGCGATGGTTATCGCAGCGAAATTTTCCTGTACCAATCATCGTGCTGCCCTGGCAAAGTTCGGTATCCGCTGGATCCCAGGTTGCCGTGCCAGATTTTAGGAATGCTATGGCCGACAGGAGCTTAAATGTGGACCCCGGCGGATATAGTCCCTGGGTTGATCGATTTAGCCAGCCGGTTTCTGCGGATATTTTGCTAAAAATTTCATTGGTTATGCGTGGACTCATCTTTCCAAGGTCATAATTCGGCTTACTTGCCATCACAAGTACTTCGCCGGTGCGCACGTCCAGGACCACGACACTGCCAATTTTGTCGCCGAGGGAGGTTTCGGCAACCTGCTGTAGATCTATGTCTATGCTTATATAACAGTCCTGGCCTTTCTCAGGGTTTCTGAACTCGGTGGTTTGGGCTTTAAACCCAGATGGATCCACCGAGAGGATTTCTTCACCCGAGGTTCCGCTTAGCAAGTCATTCATTATCAGTTCAATGCCAGCTTTGCCCAGCTTATTATATTGGCGAAATGTGGTTATGTTATTATCCAGGCCTCCCAGTGTTTTGGTGGATGTTACGTAGCCAATCACATGGCAGGCTGCTGTGCCCCGAGGATAGGACCTAACATATTCTGTCCCAATCCGTAATGGTGAGTCCGGGGCGATGTTTTCTACCAGTGTTACGTATTCCAGATCGGTCAGATTACCCATCAGTACAAATGGCAGCAGCAGTTCTTTGTTATAATGGCGTTCGATCTGTGCCGGAGTCACGGACAGGTTTCTATGGGTTAGTGCCCTGACCTGGTCCATGTATTTTTGAATTATATTTTTACGGGCTTCGATCTGTAGATTTTTTTTGTTTGTATTTATGCCAGAAGCCCTTGCGCTTCGAAGAAGATTGACATATTCCTGGTTAAATTCACTGCGAAGCAATGGTAGATAGAGCAGCAACTCGTGGCTGGGCGAATTATGGGCAAGAGGGTTGCCATTTCGGTCATATATATTACCTCGCGGTGCGGGTACCAGGATTCTTCTAAGATTTTGGTGTCGTTCTTTTTGCAAAAAATGTTCGTAGCAAATTATCTGACGCCAAAACATGCCAGTTGCCAGAAAAATTGCCAGGCCAAACAGGACTATATAGAGCAATATTAGGCGGATTTTTTTTAACCCAAGCCTGTATTCTAACTCATCCATTGGAGCAGAATTTAGGCATTAAATCGTTGCATTGAATCTATCTCCAAAGTCACCCAGGCCAGGCACTAGATACTTTTTGGCGTTGATGTTGTCGTCGATGGCAACGGTGTAGACATGCACATCGCAAAATTTTTCTGATATATGGGTTATGCCTTCCGAAGACACGACGATACAGCACAGGGTTACGGTTTTGGGATTTTTTTTCAAAATGCGTTCGATGGCCTGAATCGCCGAATTACCGGTGGCCAGAATGGGATCCAGCAGCATCACATTGGCTCCGTCCAGGCTGGGTAGATTTTCATAGTACGGTGACGTTTTCGTGGGCTTCCCGTCACGCTGGAGCCCAAGGTAGCCGATTTTGGCTTCGGGAATAAGGCCGATGGCACAGTCTAACATGGCCAGTCCTGCCCTTAAAATTGGGATAAAAGCCACCTGATTTTCGATCCGGCAGGCTTTGCAGGTTGCCAGTGGTGTTTTGATAATTACGTCTTTTGTAGAAAAACGGTTAGACGCATCAAGCACCAGGCCGGCGGTGACTTGTTTGCAAGCCTGACGGAATTGGATCAGCGAACTATTTACATTTCTTAACAGTGATAGTGCATTTTGCATTATCGGATTACTTACAGTATGCAAAGCCATGGATTAGACCTTAGGGTTGATTTTCCCTAAATCAATGGAAATTTGATGAAGAGCAACTGTATTCAGTCCAGGTTTTAATCAAGTTGTTAATAAATTTTAAATTTATTTGATCATGGATAAAATCATTGACAAACCTTCAACAGGATATTCTAAGTAGAACGGAGCTCTGACCGGTGATCAATTTCACAGATTTTATAAAAGAATGGGGTTATTTGGCTGTTTTTCTCGGCGCTATGATAGAAGGCGAAGTGATAATTCTTACGGCCGCGGCTCTTGCAGCCTATGGAGTTATGTCCATATACAAAGTCTTTTTGGTGGCATTCCTGTCAACGGTTTTGACCGATCAGGGCCTTTTTTGGATTGGCCGCAGAATGGGAATCGAATCGGTCACCAACAGGTTTCCAAAGGTAAAAAAATGTGTTGACAGGGTGTATGACCTTCTGCACAGGCTGGGAGGTCTGTTTATATTTTCTTTTAGGTTTATCTATGGAATCAGGATTGCGAGCCCATTGATTTTGGGGGCGGCGGAAATCAATCCGGTAAAATTTTGGATTTATAACGTTTTTTCCGGTGCCACCTGGGCAATGATTTGCTGTTTTGTTGGCTATATAATCGCAGATGTCATCATGGATGGAAAGTTTGATACCATGCCGGCATTTGCGGCCATAACGTTGCTGGTAGTCATTGTGTTGTGTGGAGTGTACCTCTTTTCCAAAATCAGGGAGAAGAAATCTACCCCGGTGAATAAATCCTAGCTGCCTCGACGGCTTTTATTTAATATTAACATTTCCCTTTGTATTAATCCAATCAGTTCTTCTTCCAGGAGATTTTTGTATTGCGATGGATCTATTTTAATCGCGTTGATTATAACCCGTGAAAATGGTTTTGGGATGTAAAATTTATCCCAGGAGTTTAATCGCCAAGCAGATGCAAACCTGCAACCGAGTAGAATTATGGACACATCTACCTTTTTTGCCAGCACCGCAATGCCGGCTTTGACCACATATCTTGGGCCCCTGGGACCGTCCGGCGTGATGGCGCAATTACAACCACAATTCAGCATGTTTTCAAGCTCTGTGAGTGCTTTGTGTCCACGGCGTTTGCTTGAACCACGAATGGCTTTTATGCCAGCGGACCTGTAGATTTCCGTCAACCAGGCACCGTCTTTGCTTGGACTGATCAGCCCATATATTTTTGTGTTGGACATATATCTTTTGTAAACCTCGGCCGCCACAAATAACCGATTGTGCCAGAATGCGTAGATCTTCGGCCAGTCCACACTGGTCGAGAGTACATCCTGGGCTTGGTTGGATAACTCTATTTTGAGCGTTTTGCTCCATAGGCGTATAAAAATCATAGCGATGCGAACCAGTACTTTCTTTGGCCATGATAGGGTATTAATTTTCGCCATATGTTAAAATTTTGTTAAATCAACCAAAAGCAATGCTAGAATTGGGTAGATAAATGTCAAAACTTATGAAAAATTATTGTACTAGGATCTATTTATTAAATTATTGCTAATCGCATTTGGTGCGCCGCCATCGATGGATAAAAAAAAGAATTGCGTTTATTCGATAGAACTCACAGCACAACAGGCTTTGAAGCTTAAGGAATATTGTTTGGCCAGGTCCTGGGATCGGTACCAGGTAGCCTATGCTGATTTCGCATTTAAGGGCAACGGTATCAATATTGTACATTATAATAGCGGCAAGACCGTCATCCAGGGGAAGGAAACCGAAGAATTTATCACCTTTGTGCTGGAGCCCGAAATAACCATGGAGTTTAATTTTGGGTCTAACGATGAGGCGGATCCACTTTGGTTCCAAGAGCATGCAGGCCTGGACGAGAGCGGCAAAGGTGATCTTTTTGGGCCACTGGTCACGGCCTGTGTCATAGCCGGCCCAGGTGCGATTAAGTCATTGCTGGCCAAAGGTGTTAAAGATAGTAAAAAAATTCATTCAGAAAATATTATTTTGGATCTGGATTCGAGGATCCATGCGCAGAAAGGTGTCGTTTGCCAGAAGATGGTTCTTAGCATGAAGAAATACAATGAGTTATACCTTTCATTCGGTTCTAACATGAATCGATTGCTGGCCTGGATGCATTCGCGGTCGCTTTTGGGCGCATTGCAGCTGCGGCCGGTCAGCCGCGGTCTGTTGGATCAATTTTCGAAGGCTCCCTTGGTTCAGCGATACCTCAAGGATGCGGATGGCTTCACTCTTGATATGCAGACCAAAGCCGAGAGGGATCCGGTGGTGGCTGCAGCGTCGATAGTTGCAAGGGCTGAGTATGTTAGGCAGATGGCTGAGCTGTCGAAGCTCGCCGGAGAAAAATTACAAAAAGGTGCTGGTAAACAGACCCTTGAGCAGGCCAGGAAATTGGTCGAAAAGTTCGGTGATGATAGACTTGGAGAGTTTGCAAAATTGCATTTCAGAACGGCTTACCTGGCGCGTGGCCTAGAACCACCGAAGATAAACAGATTATTGCTTGAAAATTTCTAAATTCTATTAGGGTTAATGCCTATTCTATTATGAGCATGTTTTTTATAGTTGTCCTGACCCTGGCTTTGGTATTGGTCAGTATGTTTATTGTGATGATCATATTGATGCAGCGGCCAAACGAAGAAACCGGCCTAGGTGCCACATTGGGAGAGGGTTCCGTGACAGCGGTATTTGGTGGAGATGCGGTCAATGTGTTGGCGAGATGGACAAAATGGTGTGTAGGATTTTTTTATCTGGCGGCGTTTCTGTTGGCTATGATCTACATGGCCCGGGAACATAAACCGGGAAAGGCCGATGAGATTATTCCAAAGAAAATGGCTGTCACCGAGGTGGCTGATGACACGAAAGCTACTACGGTGGAAGAGAATAGCCTCGGGAAAAGTGCTGAGACAGGTGAGCCCGGTACGGATTCCAACGATGCCAAGGAGGACTTGTATTCATATTCGGCCGGTGATTCGGAACCTGTTTCAGAACCCATTACCGCGGAAGGTGATAATTTCCTCGGTGAGCTCGGCGAATACTACGATGATTCGGGTTTTTCCGATTCCGAGGATACTTACGATGATTCATTCGACAATGAGGGTGAATAAGTACCCGAACCGTGCTCTATCTACCCTGGCCATAATCGTCTTGGTTTGTGCATCGAATGCATCCATGGTGCGTAGGTCGTTTATACCGACTTTGACACCAAAACAGGCAGAGCTTGAGTTGGAAAAGCTTAAAAAACAGTCGCTGGGGAGCTATTCCTTTGTTTTTGACTTGGAACACCGGTCGAAGGATTCAAAGAAAAAACCTGAGACCTGTTTCATATCTGGCACAGAGACAGGAAACAATAGATCAATGAGGCTGGATGTGCCGGGCCAAAAATATTCGTTGTTGTTGAACCTGGTTAATTCCCCTTCTCCGTCGATGGTGCTGCATTATCATGGCAGAATATCCGGTGTTCCGGTGATCCTGGCCAGGCTTGGGTTGTTGGTCCACAGGTTGTTGCCGCCGTTGAGCCCTATGAAACTGGTTTTGCCCTGGCTAGGGCTGTTATGTGATGTTGATAACAAAGTCACCAGTCCACCCGATAGTATCTATGACCAGATAATCCCAGGGTTTA
Organism: Puniceicoccales bacterium; assembly: GCA_031283585.1. NCBI lineage: Bacteria > Pseudomonadati > Verrucomicrobiota > Opitutia > Puniceicoccales > Puniceicoccales bacterium. Next base: position 16,281 of record JAITBP010000002.1, on the reverse strand, counting down.
TTTTTACGCCAGCAGATATGGGGTTTTCATTCATTTTTTGGGATAAGTTTACCTATCTTGGGCCGAAAAATGTCCTTGGGCTGCAGACCCAGCAGTTCAAACTTGAACCAGGCCCTGGTCAGGCTGTTGGCTTGGCCAATGTCGGATATGTACGTATCTCATTCTGTACATCTTACGGTGCGATTATAAGGGTGGAATACTTTGATAAACAGGATAATTTATTAAAGAAAATGGATCTGCTGAGATTTAAAAAAATCGATGGCCAATGGGTGATGACAGAAATAGATATGGTTGATGAAGTAACAAAACACAGGACAAAGCTCCGGGTGAAAAAAATTGCCTTTGGCTGCAACATCGGAAGATATCTGTCGGTTAATTGGCTGGATAGACCCATCGATGAATGCGAAAATGGCCTAAAATACACGGATGTCTGATTATTTTTCCAACTAATTCCGCCGTAGAGTGGGCTGGCTGTCGACCTTTAGATCGGCATAGGGAGGTAGTTGGTTAGCATTGCAAAGCGCTGACTCAAGCAAACTTGCCTCTTTTTTGATTTTTTTGTAAAAATCTTCTCGTTGTTTCGGAGTTTTGAGAGATTGGCTACATTCCAGTTCCCCAAGTGGCATTTTCACCCCATCAACCGTTATTCTAACAGTATAGAAATCAGGATCTTGTGTTAATTTATAGCGCTTTCTCAGGTCACCGGGAAGGTAGAAATATATGCTTTGCGTGGAGTTGTTTGGTAAGGTAAATATTTTGCATGACGATTTGAATGCCAACATCTTACCGTTTTTCCCAAGACCATTATAGCCGATGTATAGTTTTATTCTGCAATCATCTACCCACTCGGCCTTGGGGTTGGCTGCCACTGCCCTTATATTGATTTTTATTTCTCCCCAACGCTTCATCGCCACAAGAAGTCTGTTTTTGGCGAATTTTATTTTTTCCAAATGAACCCTATCCTCGGCGCTATGAACCTTGTCCTCGACACTATGAACCTTGTCCTCAGCACTATGAACCCTATCCTCGACATTAACCGGTTTATCTACAGCTTCAATCCGTGAATTTATTAAAAAAATCGTAATCAGAATAAAAGCAACCAACTTCGATTTTATGTTTATGCCCTGCGCTTTCATGGTCAATTATAATTTTATGTTTATAAATGGTTGCCTCAAGTAAAAAAAATATTATACTGATTTTTGTAATTATAAGCAGGAGTAAATTATGACAGAATCACAGTTTTCACAAATTGTAAATAATGATGGACGCTATGTCCAGGTGAACAATAATCGCGGCACATTGGACAGTGTAGCCGAAAAACCATTGGATCCAAAACCTAAAAATCCAGTGGCTCAAAATAAAAATGAAACCAAGCCTTCGGTGATGCTAAGCACGGATTTCGAAAAAGCTTTGACCATTGAACGTGGCGGACAGTCTAAAGATGATCCGACAAAAAATGAAGCCGTTGCTGCAGAAAACAAACCAGCGGGTACCATTTAATGATTGAAATTAATTGGAATCCATCTTGGCGGCTTTTTGGAAATTTTCGTGTCCAGGTTGATCGTTAAGATAGGATGCATAGCTGGTTATCAAATCGTTGAAAGCATCGTACAATGCCTTGTCGAGATTATTTATGCCCATTCGAGCTATATCCATAACATCTTCATTTATTATTTCATCCACAAAAAACACGAATGTATTAAATGATTCTCTGCAGGGCAAAGGTACGTCGTTTCTTTGTTTAAGAAGAAGTTGCTTTTGCTCTTCTACTTCATGGTCAAAAGCCTTGGCGTTCAAGAACCTTAGGCATGTTTCAAGCGTTTCCCGAGCCCTGTCTATCAGTGGCTCGGCTTTGGTTTTTTTATCCATATATTCGGCGGCCGAATTGTTTTTCATTCCAGGGAATGCCCGGTGGCTGAAGACTGTTCTATATTTTAAGGCAAAATAGACCAGAACCACCATAAGTGCCAGGAATAATTCGATTAAAACTTTCTTTAACTTTCTCATTGTATTGGTCTTACAATACTTAGCCGTCGGCAAATATTGTCTATCGATGGGCGGTTTGTCAAAGATAAGTTCACTGTTAGGTGAAGAATTTTCGTTGCTTGTCTGATATCGGTAGGCCTAGGAACTCCATGACCTTCATAAAATCCTCCCAGACCAGCCGTTTGGTTTGGTTGCTGTTATTTCTCAAAACATAGGATGGATGGAAGGTTGGTATTAGTTTTATTCCATTGAATTCCAGCCACTTGCCTCTGATATCGGAAATTCTTCGGGAGTCATCCTGGCCAAGCAGTCCATTCACGGCGGTTGCGCCCAGGGCCAGGATAACTTTTGGTTTTACTATTTGCAGCTGGGCGCATAGATAGGGCAGGCAGAATTGCATTTCCTCTTTTGTCGGTGGTCTATTGCCAGTCTTTGTCGGCATTTTGGGCCGCCAATTCATTATATTTCCTATATAAACATCCTCCCGACCTATGCCCATGGCGGTGATGATTTTTGTTAGCAATTGGCCTGCGCGACCTACAAATGGTTCACCAACAATCTCTTCATCGGCACCTGGTGCTTCTCCACATAGAAAGATATCCGCATCGAGATTTCCAACGCCGAATACAATTTTTTTCCCAGGATTAACCTGGGCATTGCATACCGGACAGCTAAGGACTTTGTTTCGCAGCCAGTTCCATTGCTCCTGCTTGGTTCCCTCGGGTAGGTTGATGGAGCCGTTAACCGGTGGTTCAATGTTCTGGATGGTGTTGGGTGTAATCGGGTTTGATCCAGCATTGTCGGCCATGGCGTTGGCTTCACTGGCCCTGTCGATGGAATTCAGAGAGCTGTAATCCTCTCTTTGGCCATCGTTGATCAGCGACAATAAAAATTCTATGTTTTCACCGCTGATTGGAATGCTCTCATGTCCGCTATCACGCAGATCTTCAAGGGCTTTTATGGCGTAATATATGACCTCATTCATGGATTTTTCTGCTGTTAAAATCGGAGATTAGTTGGCCCGGACCAATTTAACATAAAAAAATACAAAAATGTTGATTTTTTTATTTTTTTATAAATTATATAAAGTCGATGGCTGTGAGTGTAAGATTTTTTCTGTCCTTATTTTTCCTGTGTTATGCGATAAGTTCTGCGTTGCTTTCATGATTTTTGTTTTCTAATGGCTAGATATTCTTGACAGATGTCAGTGGGTGTTATTCAGTGCAAGGGGGTGGATTCTAGTGGTCACATAACTTGGACGGCGGGTATTAGCGTATTTTCTCTAGCTATGATGACCTTTGCCACCGTAGCGAATCTTAGGAATTTGCCGGCGATGGCTGTCTACGGAATGTCGATGTTGTTTTTTTATGGCGTTGCAATGGTGACGTTTCTGATACCGACTGCGCTGGTTTCGGCGGAATTGGCCACAGGATTTCCCGAGGATGGCGGTATTTTTAACTGGGTAGGCAAGGCGCTGGGTAACAGGATCGGATTTTTAGCCGTTTGGCTGCAAAATTTTTCAAATTTTGTGACAATTCCGGTTTCGCTGGTCTACCTGGCTGGAGTGCTTTCCTATGCGGTGGGTATTCCGTCCCTGGCTCATAACAACATCTATGTACTTGGCGTTATTTTGGTTACAATATGGATTGGAACCCTGGTGACGATGAAAGGAATGCGGGTTGCAACGGCGATAACTAACATCGGGAGTATTTTTGGTACATTTATTCCTGGGTTTGTGATCATAGCTCTAGGAGGCCTATGGCTTGTGACAGGCAAACATTCAAATATTGAGTTTAACGCTTCCAGGATTGTTCCACCGTTGGCCGAGCCGGCCCAATGGGTATTGTTTTTGAATGTGATGCTAGGGTTTGCTGGCCTAGAGGTGTCTGCTGTCCATACCCGGGATGTGGCTAATCCTCAGAAAAATTTCCCAAGGGCTATTTTGATATCATCGCTGTTGGTTTTTGGTCTGTATGCATTTGGCTCCATGGCAATTGCCATAGCAGTTCCAAAAGAATGTTTGACTCTGGAAACCGGCGTGATCAATGCGATGGATGTGTTGCTGTCCGGATTTGGATTGAAATGGCTAAGTCCTGTGATGGCCGGAATGATGGTGTTTGGTGTGGTAGCTTGGTTTGTGACCTGGATTGCCGGGCCAGCCCGGGGCATGTTGGCTACGGCACGGACAGGCAATCTGCCTCCGATGTTGCAGAAGGTGAACGAAGTAGGGATGCCATCGGCGATAATGATATTCCAGGCAGGTATTATAACTCTGTTTTCCATGTTGTTCGTCCTGTGGGATTCGGTGGAAACCTGTTTTTGGGTTTTGGTCGCGTTTTCAACCCAGTCGCTGCTTCTGATGTATATTTTGATGTTTGTTGCGGCCGTGGTACTTAGGTATAAGTTCCCGGCGGTGACGAGAAGTTATAAGGTGCCCTTTGGTAATGTGGGCATGATAGTTGTATGTATTATTGGTATATTGGTATGTTTAGCGTGTTATTTTGTTGGATTCATACCTCCGGGTGAGTTGCATATTGATAATATGTTCTTGTATGTTACTGTGATGATCATCGGCAACCTGTTGAGTGTTATTTTTCCATTTATTATGTGTATGTTTAGTAAGCCGCACTGGAAAAACGAGATGTTCGTTGCCGGGTAAATCACCTATAAATATTGGATTGAAAAAATGTCAAATTACTAAAAAATTAGACAGATATCTGTCGCAGATTGGGTTGATATATTAATGGCAAATGTTTCATTTAGAGGCGGTGGTTTCGGCAAGAAAGGCCCGTGGAAAAATTATACCAGAAAAAACGAAAAAATTAAGGCAAAGGAAGTTCGTGTGATAGGTTCTGACGGGCTGCCGCTTGGTGTGATGGAAGTTTCCGCGGCCATAGCCATAGCTAAGCAAGAAGGTCTTGATCTTGTAGAGGTTAGTGCAAATGCAATCCCTCCGGTGTGCAAGATCGTAGATTTTGGCAAGTACAAGTATGACGAGGGGAAAAAGCAAAAATCTGGTAAAAGTGCGACGGCTAAGGTTAAGGAAGTAAAATTTCGCTTTTGCACCGAAGAGCATGATTACCAAACTAAACTGAGACATGTGTTGGCTTTTCTGGCCGACGGCAGCAAAGTCAAAATAGGTGTGGTTTTTAGGGGGCGTGAGATGGACCTTATTGGCCTGGGCTTTGATCTGATAAAGAAAGTGATTGAAGATGTTAAGGAATTTGGCACGCCTGACAACGAGCCAAGATTGGCCGGGCGCCTGATTACGTTGAGCTTATCGCCGGTTAGGTCGCACAAAAAAAAGGTTGCCACCGATAACATAAAAGATCTTAATAACGGGCTTGAATTGTAGCCTATGTCCGTTCGTCTGTTATTGTCCACTTTTGTTGTTATTATCTGCCTGGTTTTTGTCATAAATTGCCAGGGGAAGCTGTTCCGGGCCGACGTGGGTCAAAAACCTGGGTTGGTCTGCATAAAAAGCGCTGGGACAGAGTATGTTACGCTGGACTCCGTGGCAAAGGATTTGGATGCTAAAATTTGTTCATCCAATTACAGTGCGACCATTTCCAAGTCCGACATATCGGCAAAGTTTGTTTCGAAGGATAGGTATTTCTATTATAACGATTGTAAAATTTTTATTGGCAGCCCTATCCTCTTGCAACAGAAAAAGTTATATATCGCCATAGACGATTACAAGTTATATGTCCAGCCGATGTTTGCTCCTAGATCCATCGCAAATTCCGTTCCCGGATTAAAGACCATTGTTATCGATCCTGGCCATGGTGGCAGGGATAGTGGTACGACTAATCGCGGTTATAAGTTGGAAGAAAAAAATTTAACCCTGGCCGTTGCAAAGATTGTGCAGACTGAACTTAAGACATTGGGATTCAATGCGATCCTTACAAGGAACAGCGATGCTCACCTGGAGTTGGCCGATAGGGTGAATGCGGCAAACAGGGCAAAAGCAGATCTTTTTTTGAGCATACATTTCAATTCGGCCAATACTAAATCCGTGAGAGGTGTGGAAATTTTTACATTGACTCCGCCGGGGCAGCCATCTTCTTCTAGTTCTAAGAAAACGACTTCTGATTCAATAGCTCTGCCGGGAAACCGGTTTGATCATTGGAACACGGTTGCTGGCTATTCAATGCTGTATTCGATGAAGCAGCGATTAAAATTCGATGATCGCGGGGTCAAGCATGCCAGGTTTGGTGTTTTGAAAGGTCTCAGCTGTCCGGGAGTGCTTGTGGAGGTGGAGTTTCTTTCAAATGACACTGTTGCTAGGCTGTTTACGGCACAGGGTAATCTAGAAAAGACCGCGTTGGCAATTGTGAACGGTGTCTATCGTTATTACCTTAACATGAAGGCTATCAGTAAGTTAAAACAATAATGATTTTGATTGATTGCATTAATTTTACGGGTCATATTATCGGTAGTCATGGATAGTAAATGTTACCTTTGTGGAAACCCTGCGATGGTGCAGATGACGCAGATTGTGAACGACAGCATGCAGGAGATATCTTTGTGCAATGCCTGTGCCCAGAAATGTGGCATATTTGAGTCAGATGTTCCTCATTTATCGATACTTAAGAATATTGGCAGTGCACTGATCAGCAAGATGCAAGCGCTATCTTTTAGTCCGGTTTGCAGCTGCGATGGCTGTGGTTTTTCGCTGTCAAATTATAAAGAAACCGGGTTTGTTGGCTGTCCGAAATGTTACTCAGGGATGTATGATTTCATGATAAAAACCATCGAAAATTTGCAAAAAAGTACGAAGCATATTGGAAAAATTCCTGGCCATATGGATGATAAGTCTTTGAATACCAACTTGAATGATTCACGGGAATCCCTTGAAGAGGCCATGAAACGGGCGATAGCAGAAGAACGATTTGAAGATGCAGCAAAACTAAGGGACCAGTTGAGGTCGCAATTTTGATGAAAAGTGTAAAACAGTTTTTGCTGAGTAGTGGTAAATTTTTTGGCGACGTTGGCCAGCAAAAGGATGTGGTTTTGAGCTCAAGAATCAGGCTGGCGCGAAACCTGATTAGCCATAGATTTCCGCATTGGGCCAGCGATGCAGAGCGTGATAGTATTGCCTCGGTGGCGGAGTCTAAGTTAATTAAACTGAAGCAGTTAAGTGACGGTGTTTTTTTCAGGATCAATGAGTTGAAAGACCATGAAAAACTTGCCCTATGCGAACATTATATCATAAGCAAGGAGCTGTCGCTGCCCAGTGCCTGCGTGGCTTGCAGCAATGATCAGACCATTTCGATCATGGTAAATGAGGAAGATCATCTTCGTATACAAGCACTTAGAGGTGGCATGGGATTGAAGGCCCTTTGGACTGTTATAGGTGCGATCGATGACAATCTAGATGGCGGCGATTTTGCTTTTGACAAAAGGCTTGGTTATTTGACCGCCTGCCCGACAAATATTGGCACCGGGATGAGGGCTTCGGTCATGATGCATCTCCCTGGCCTGGTGATAGATAAGCAAATTCAGCATACCATAGGTGCGCTCAATAAGATCGGTGTTACGGTCAGGGGCGTTCTGGGCGAGGGCACGAACGCTTTCGGTAACATTTTTCAGCTGTCGAATCAACACACGCTGGGGTTGTCTGAACAGGACATAATAATGAAAATGGAGCATGTGGCTAAGACAGTTACGGAACATGAAAATTTGGCGAGAGACAGGATATTCAAGTCGGCGAGGTCTTTTATTTTGGACAAAATTTGCAGAGCCTACGGAATTTTGCGATCCTGCTACAAGATCGGAGGTAGTGAAGCTTTCGAGCTTTTATCCTGGATGAGGCTGGCTTCGGAGCGAGAAATTTTGCCGTTGTCCTATCGAAACGGCATAGATAGGTATATGCTGGAAATCCAAAAAGGCCACCTGATGGTGTTTTCCGATGAAGCTGCTCTGCCAGAGTTTCGCGATATCATGCGTGCAAAGATATTACGTAAGTTCTTCTCCGGTCAAGAGATATCGGTAGATTGATCAGGGTGCAACAATATTCCACCTTTTCATGATAGAGCCAAATGCTCCGGCTTTTATCGCTGCCCTTATTTCTTTTAAGAAGTTGCTCATAAACGCCGTATTATGTATTGCAAGTAGTTGGCCTCCAAGAAGTTCTTTTGCTTTGAACAGATAATGAATATAGGCTTTGGTAAAATTTTTACAGCAATAGCAGCTGCAGTTTTCCTGAATTGGCGATAGATCTCCAGAGAATTTAGAATTCTTGATGTTGATAAACTCTTTTCCATCACAATGTTGTGGTTCAAGAAGTGCGCCTCCATGTCTGGCCAATCTCATCGGATGAACGCAATCGAAGGTATCTATCCCGCCGGCGATGCCATTGATGATATCGCTCATTCCTCCTATGCCAAGAAGATGCGTAGGTCTTTGCTTATCAATGTGTTGACATGTAAGTCTTATAATTTCATGCATATGGGCTTTTGATTTTCCGAGGCTTCCGCCTATGGCCTGGCCGAAGAAGTCGTTGCTGCGGACGAATTCCGCACTTAGTTTTCTAAGATCTTCATACACACCACCTTGGATTACACCATACAGGGCCTGCATCGATGTATCGTATTTTTTAAACTCACCGAGGCACCGCAGTTCCCAGCGATGGCTCAGGTTCATCGAACGCTCGTTGTAGCTTTTATCCGCGCGGATCGGAGCACATTCGTCCAGCGCCAGAATTATGTCAGCGCCGAGCTGGCACTGGGTTTTTATCGACGCCTCCGGTGTCAGAACACGAACCTGGCCATCCACATAGGATCGGAATGTCGCGCCGGTTTCATCTATTTTGAGAAGTGTTTTCGGTCTGGCTTGATTGCTAGTTCCCTTGAGTTCGGCGCTAATCCCGCCGTGACCAAAGCTAAATATTTGGAATCCTCCCGAATCGGTGAGCATTGGGCCGTTCCAATTCAACATCTTATGTAACCCGCCGTGTTTTTGAACAAAGCCGCCGCCGGGTTGCAAGAAAAGATGATAGGTGTTGCACAGTATTATATCCGCACCTGCTTCTTTAACCTGTTGCGTTGTAAGGGATTTCATGGCGCCTTTTGTTGCGCAAAAGATAAAATTCGGGGTCTCCAGGGTGCCGTGCGGTGTTTTAAGTAACCCGCATCGTGCCCAGGAAGAACTGTCTGTGTGCGTGATTTTAAAACTAAGGTTTTCGTACATATCTATATATAATCCAAAAAATTAGCTCAGTCCATATCCGATGCTTTTGTAAAAAATATCGATGCCAAAAATAGGATTATGGCCAGAACCATGAAGCATCTCGTGGCGATCAAATAGGTTGAAAATATGGATTTTGACAGGCTCATAAGGTATGGGCTAACGGCATTAAATATCGAAACGCTTAGGGAAACAAAGCCAATTATGTTTCCTAAGTGCTTGCGGCCGAACAATCTTGCCCAGGGTGCTGACAGCATGATGGTGTACATCCCGTAGTTGCACCCCATGAAAAATACGAGAGGATAGTAGGCAAGATCGGTTTTGCCGAATTCCAGCGTTGTTAATAATAAAATCTGTATTAAAAATGATAACATTAGTCCGTATTTCAGGGATACTTTGTCTTGTAACCAGCTGAATATTAGACTCATAAGTGCGCTCACCAGGGAGACAGGTTTAAAAAAATTAAACGCGTTTTGTTTTTCATAACCAAACTCCCGGAAGATGTCGACCACATGGAATTGTATCCCCGTTCCTAGGAGCGTGACCATCGATCCGGCCAATGTAAACAGCCAAAATGCTGGGGATTTTATGGCCTGATAGATGTCTTTGTCTGGACAGATTTTCTCGTTGGACTCGCCTCCATCCAGGGTTAGGGCAAATTGCGCAGGGTGGTCTCGCCCGAACAACCATATGATTGGCGTAAAGACCAGCAGGATCAGGCCAGCGATTATTATCCAGGAAAATTCTATTCCAACATTGTCTATCAACGAGTTAAATAAACTTGGAGCGATGCCAAAGCCGATGGATAAAAATATGCCAGAGATACCCAACATTATGCATTTTTTTTTCTCAAACCAATTAAGTAGAATTATTCTACTGAACATTGGTATCAGGTTCTGACCAAAGAACTTAAGTGCAAAAACGCCAAGGGACAGGATTGTAATGTTTAGAATTTTTGACAGATGTATTAATGGTATGTGTTCGCTAAGTATTAACCCTAGCAACAACATAGAGAACCCGAAAGAGGCCAATGTAATTGTCAGAGCTTTGCGTGGCCCAATCCTATCGCATTTGCTGCCAAAAAATGGCAAAAAAGACACTGACAGGATGGAACAAATCGCATAAATTGTGCTTATGCCGTTCCTGCTGATGCACAACCTGCTCATCAATGGTTCTATAAATGCGCATATTCCGGCGACGTGCCCAGGAAGACTTGCCAGTTTTGCCATCGTCGAGACGAATAAAATCATCCAACCATAGAAAAATGTAAAATTTTTTGAAGAAAATGGAAAATCCGGTAGAAATATTTTCATTGTTTCGTAATGAATAGCGACAGAGCCCATTAGCAACAAATATATTTTGGTTGCCAAGCATTTTTGTGGCGGTTATAACCCGCAATCGTGTTGATGTTTGAAAAATATCAGGCCCTCGGGAATGCCTACTTGATATTTAGAGATGAGGATGGCAGGGGGTTGGACGCTCCCACCATAAGGACCGTCTGTGACAGTCATTATGGCATTGGCTCTGACGGAGTACTGATCGGTAACAGACTCGGTGACAACAGGTTCAAGCTTGAGATATTCAATCCGGATGCTAGCGTTGCCGAGAAGAGTGGTAACGGCCTGAGGATATTCGCGAAATTCGTTTGGGACGAAGGAATTACGTCGGCGGACGAGCTGGTTATAACTACGCCATCAGGTGAGTCTAGGTGCAGTAAATTTGGCGATGAAATATGTGTGAATATGGGAAGGCCGAGGTTCAGCGACACAAACATTCCTGCTCCGGCAGATTTTTTGCAACACATTGATGGTCAAGTGGTAGAGTTGCATGCCCTGTCCTTTGGAAATCCCCATTGCGTGATCTATGTGGATGATCTCGATGTTGATAATACAAAAAGGATCGGCCCACTGGTGGAAAGATTGCCACTGTTCCCTCGGCGGACCAATGTGCAATTCCTGAAGGTGATATCGAACTCATTGATACAGATACAGATATGGGAACGCGGTGTGGGCTATACCCTGGCCTCTGGCAGTGGTGCCTGTGCCGCCTTTGCCGTATCAAAAAAGTTGAACATCTGTGGAAATGACGTCATTGTCGAAATGCCTGGAGGTAAGCTATTTATGAAAGAAAATGCCCGGGGCGAAGTGTTGCAATACGGGTCAGCTTTAAAAATCGCTAGCTGTATTGTAAAAAACTACGGACCGACGACTAGCGACGATCCGAGGAATAAAACTAAACTTTAGGAACACGAGAGAATTTCTCCCTCACATTATATGAGACGTTAAATTTTTTGATATGTTCAGATTTTTTATCAAAAACTTTTAATTTCTAAAACTTTTCATCCTCATCGGCTAATCTGTCGTGTCCAGGAGGAATGTCATCAAAAAAGCTGAGTGGAAAACGTTTCGTGATCTCTATCCATGTATGTTCCAAGCCGTAACGTGTTGTTTCAGCCCGGTTCAAGTATTCGGAAAAGTGTTTTTCTATTTTGGCTCTCAAGCTTTCTTTGTCACATTTCTTGGCCTCGGATCCGGCTATTTCCTTAATGATTTCATTCAATTTAGCCACAGGCCGTTCGGCATAGGAGTCCCAGTTATGACCGTTTGTCAGATATTCCTTGGTTACATGGAATAATTTTGCAATTTTTTCTAGAATTTTTTCGGAAGATGGAATTCTTCCATTTTTCCATGTGCTGACAGTGGAGACAGCTGCACCAGTTGCTTCGCTTATGTCTCTAAGCGTTAGGTTATGATACCCAAGCAATATCCTGAATCTTAGCCCGAAGCTACTGTCCCTTATTCTTTTGTGCTTCATAAAATTTTTCTACTTAAAGATAGAATTTGTTTGATTTTTGCTAAAAAGTGTAAAAATTACATATCATAGAGAGATATGATAACAATAATTTGTTTTTTAGCAATTAGTTCTATCCTCAATAAATCAATAGGTGATAGATTTATATCTGTGAACTGCCCAATTCATAGAACCAAAAGATGAAATGAAAGACCCAGTATATAAGTTAATCGAGTATATTCTTACGAAACTGGAATCTGAAAAAGTCAGCGATAGGGTCGAATTATATGACATTATTGCTGACTTTATCCCAAATAAAACCACTGCAACAAAACTTCGCGAGTATGCTGCTGCCCTCGGAAAAGTGGATCGCAATATCAGGGCCATAAAACTGTCCATGTCAGGGTTATGTGATAAATTTTTTTTATAAGGATGAAATATGAATGTTAACGATAATAATCATTTTGGATTTATGGTTCCGCACCAAAACTGGTTTTCGCCCAAGGAGATGGCATCAATAATAGGTAAGACAGACCAATACGTTCGGGATGCCTTTGATAACCAAAAAATCCTTGGCCACGTGGCCAACGGCCGGACTCCGAAAGGCATGGAGAAAAGGAAATCCTACCGTATCCATCGAGATGGCATTTTGCTATACCTGCTCGAGACTGCAAATTATTCTCCCGCAGACTTTTTGGATCGGGTGACCGATTTATTATCCCATAGGCCAAGGTCCCAGCTGGAAGAGCTGAGAGATTATGTGGATAACCTGATTAGAAGGAAAAGTGCCTTTTGAATAAAATACTAAGATGTTTAACTACAACAAGTTGGCTCTTCTAAACGAAAATACCGAATTTCGAGCGACTATTATATGGTCTAGGACGCGAATGCAAAGTGAATTGCATATGTACACGATGGATTTGGTTATGCGCTCATCGGAGACCGATGGCCGTTCCGAGCCGGATGGGTGATTATGCGCGAGAACAATTCCGCAGGCTCCTTTTCTTATGGAATGTTCTATTATCTTGCGAGGGAATACGTTAGCTCGGTCGATGATTCCCTCTTCTATTCTTTCTATTCCGTTCCTGAGCAGACGCAACTGCTTATCCAAGTAGGCGACCTCGAACACTTCGTGGTTTAAATGGCCAATCCTTATTTGCCAAAAATTTTCCAATTTTGAGGTTGTGTCGAATTTTACCCTGGTGTTTTCCGCCGATTTTTGCAAGTACAGCGCGGCGGCGTTCCTTATAATATGGAGGGCGATGGCCGTGGTTTTACCTATGCCTTTTATTTCCTGCAATTTTTCAATATCAGCATCTAAAACCTCACTTAACGAGCCGAACCGTTGTAGTAATTCCTTGGCCTGGGTCTTAACATCTTTTCTTGGAATGCATAATGTTAATAGCAGCTCTAGAATTTCATGTTCTGCAAAACAATCAAAGCCGGCCTTCAGAAATCTTTCTCGCAGGTTTTGTCTGTGTCCATTGCTATTTTTCATGGTTGGCTTGTTTTCGCTTAGCTATCTTCAAGAGTGTTGCCAATGTGCAGGAAGTTGATGTCTCCCTTCAATATAGCGAAAAATACGTTCATTGCTGATGTTACATAACTGTCTTTTTTATAAAAAAACGACAACACGCATGGCATTTTTGTATCCTTTATCCTCGAACAGTAAAACACCTGTTTATCCAGTTCCATATATACCGAAGAAATCGGGACGATCGATGGTCCGAGATTGGCTTCAACGGCACATTTTATCAAATCTATATTATCGAATTCTGTGGATGTTCGAGTATTTATGTTGTTTGAACTGAGTATGTTATCGATTATATTCCGATTAGGTGAATTTTGTAAAAATTTTACAAAAGCCATATTTTCTAATTCAAAAGGATCTATCTCTTTGTTGCCATATAATTTCGACATTTTTGAGCTTATGATTACCAGTTCTTCTTCGCCAAAAGCATGTGTTTTTATGTCTGCGCTTTTGATATCTCCTTCTATGATACCAACATCTATGACATCAGCCATTAGGTCCTCGCAGATTTTTTCATGATTAGAATAGTACATTAGCTGGATTTTGGTTGATCTTGATGACCTCAAAAAGTCGCTAATATAGGGAGGAATTATGTACATACCAATGATATAGGTTGTCCCAATAAGTAGTTTATCGTTGACTTTCCCATTTATATTATTTAGCTCACCACGAAGTGATGAGTAGTTTGTTACAATTTTTTTTGCATGCTGGAGTAGTTTTTGGCCCTGCTGGGTCAAGGTTAATGACTTGTGCGTCTTGTCGATCAGGTTAGTTCCAAAGTATTGCTCCATGGTATGTAGCTTTTGACTGACCGCTGATTGAGTTAAATGGTTTAGTTTCGCGGCGTTAGAAAAGCTTTTAGTCTCGATTATATCGATGAAAACTTTAAAATTTTCTATGTGCATATACGAATTCCCCGATATTATGCACAAATTTGCGATCTTCTAAACAAAAATATAACCTAAAAAAGCCAAATCAGCCTTTATGATCAAATCATGAAATACAACCTATACTAGTGGAGCAACTAGCGTTTTGAAAACTGAAATCTTTTTCTTGCTCCCGGCTGCCCTGGTTTCTTCCTTTCGCGCATGCGAGCGTCCCTTGTCAAATGTCCAGCCATTTTTAATTTGGATCTCAATCCACTATCCATGAGCTGAAGGGCTCTGGCGATGCCTAGACATACAGCTCCGGCCTGGCCATTTTTACCGCCTCCGTCCACAAGGATGCGAATGTTAACTTTGTCAGTCTTCTCAACCAAGGTCAACGATGCCAAAGCTGCTTTTTGCTCAGCTTCATTGGGAAAATATTCGGCAAAATCTTTGCCATTCACCTTGATTTTCCCTGTTCCTGGTGACAGACGAACCCTGGCTCGGGCAGTCTTTCTTCTGCCGATAGACACAAACTCTTGAATAGAATCGATAGCCATTACTAGAAGGACGTTAGAGTTACTGGTTGTTGAGCCTCATGGGGATGTTCATTACCCCGATATACCTTCAGTTTTTTGAGAAGTTCATTGGAAAGTCTGTTCCTGGGCAGCATACCCTGCACCGCATGTTTTATTATAAATTCAGGATTACGTTTACGCATAGCTTCTAAACTAAAACGCTTCTCATTCCCTTTATACATGGAATAGAACATATATTTTTTCTTACTATTTTTTTCACCGGTTGTTTTTACACTGCCTGCATTCGTAACTATGACAAAGCCACCACAGTCGATATGATGAGCGAATATAGGTCTATCCTTTCCGCGTAAAATATTGGCAATTTTAACAGCGAGCTTGCCTAAAACCACATTACTAGCATCGACTACATACCATAAACTGCTGGATCTGCTGCTTTCTTTACTAACCAAGGTCGTTTTCATCAAACAAATACAAAAGCTAGGGTACGGTTTTGTACTGTCAATCATTTTTTGTTGAATCGGTGCATTCGTCCACAACTATCTACCGGTTATCCTGATTAATTATAGGATTGTTGTGGGTAGTAATCTTTCGAATTTTAACCAGGCGGATTAATTTTGATTCTTAGGACATGCTTTTGCGGATCCGAGGAGATCCATTCTTCTAGATTGTTCAGGCAACCATGAAGTGTGTTGAATTTGTAATCGTTATAAGATCCGATAAGCAGTTTAAGCATTGAACGGATCTTTTCGATAGTCTCTTTAACAACACTAAACGGGTTTCTGTTGCCACCAAACCTATTGCTGATTTTTTTTCTGAACCATCCTTCATTATCATGCTTGGCTAGGATGAAAGTTATAGTGTCCATATTTTTTTCCAACTCATGTATGTCATCGAATATAAACCTGGATATATCTTCACGGATCGACATGATATTTTTTGATATTTGTGCCAGATTATTGATTGAACTATTGACTACGTCAACATAGCCAGAGCAGAATGAAAGTTTATTATATATAGCACCTATTCTATTTAGGCAGATTGGCAGATTTATTTTAAAGTTATCCAGTTCTGCAATTAATCTGCCTGGATTTAATAGTTGTCGATATTCCTGTTTTAAAGATTCACTGATGGCCGCATTAACTATGTCAACCATCGAATCATTATTTGCTTGGTCTATATTTTCAGGACACACGATTCGATATAAATCTATAAAATAGCGATTATATTTATTATGTTGATTTACATCGAATAGATTCCGTATGTTCTGTATGGTGTCGAAATCGATACAAAACATATTCACATTATAACTATTGCAAAATTCATACATAGACTTTAGCATTACGGTTGCCGATCGAATAAGTTCAATGGAACGATACAATTT
>JAITBP010000001.1 GCA_031283585.1 Puniceicoccales bacterium | reverse complement strand
TCCATCAGCGCCTTTCTCAGCTCTTCGATCCGGGTATTCACTTCCTTCTCGTAATTCTTATCTTCATCACTCTGGAACCCCCTCGGTCCCTTCTTCACTTTAGTTAATTTACTCATAGTATTATATTTATGTGTTTTTATATTTTATATATTTATTTTTGTTTTCGGCCCCGGCTTTCACCGGCCCCAACCTAAACATCTGTTCTAATGTTATACATATTTTTTACCCTATGCAAGCATTTTTTAAACTTTTGAACACCACACTCCGGATCGTAGCGCCATTCCGGACCAGTGACTTCCGATTTCCCGACGATTCCTATCTCTAGGTAAAGGCCAGCAGGATAAACGATCGGACTCGGAAAATCCAGCGGAGGGTCCGCAAAAGCCAACGGGAAAGCCAAAAAGCGCCGGTCCGAGAGGTGAACCGACGCCGAATAGGTAACTAAAATGAAAAGTGAAAAAACTAAAAAAACTGGAAAAATCAGAACGAATAGGTGGCCACGATGTTGGCAGAACAATCTTTAAAATTACGGCCAAGCTGGCCCTCCAGACCAAAATCCAGGCCCCAGTGGTTCTTTGTCAACCCATAGCCGGTTCGAATAATACAGAGGTTTTTCGTGGCATGACCGATGGCCGGAGCGTACTCCAGACCCAAAAATTGACTATCGCCGATCCGGTTTCTTCGACAAAATTCGCGTTTATAACCAACCTCGACAAAGATTTTCCCCAAAGGTAACTCGCCCTCCATGTGAACGCCAAACACGCCGGACAACATATGACGGCCGGACTTGCCATAGACTATGCCATCCTCGTCATTATCTTCATCGGCCTTGGCCGCTGGGGTAGCCGCCGGTGTCTGTTGATCCGGCTGGGCCGCCGGTTGGGTCGCCGTCGCCGGTTGAGCCGCCGGAGCTGGTTGAACAGCCGCCGCAGTCTTGGTTTGGTCGGGAGCGGGTTCGTCTTCCATCGTCACAACCTCGCTACCGGACCTCTGGTGGACATAATCATAGGATAAAGCCAGCCAGGGCCCAAACTTCAGGTCCTTGTACTCACCGGTTAGCCAAACACTATCCATATTAAAGGATAGCCAGTGGCCCTTGTGTGAACTGAAAAATCTACCGATCTCTGCCTCATGGTCACCTTCTTCATCGGGAATAGGCCTATTTCCCCACTCCTTATATTTTACTTGACCAAACAATCCGGAAAACTTGATCCAAAGATCCCGGACCAAGGATTCCCATTCACCGTAGAAACCACCAAAACCGGTCAGCTGCCTACCATTGTTACCACCTAGCAACGTCATCCCGTTATACCTCACGGTGGCATGGACACAGCCAGCCATCAATCCAAGCACCAACTCATCATTAACGCCGGCATCATAGCCTATTACAGCACCCCATAATCCGGCATGCATACCATAGCCATTGACCTCATTCTGGCGGACCATATCCACCATACCGGCCAGCCAAAGCTCCCGGTTATGGGTTTCTCTAGCCATATGGCCATAGATTGCCTGGCGAGCCATATTGGCCAAAGCAATGGTCACCCGGTTACGTTCCTCCACCGTACTGCGAGATATGGATCTGGCGATATCACCATTATCAAAACCATCTTCGTCCTTATCATAATCGGCAATCAACATACCGAACAGCTTGACCTCATCATTGCTTACACTGCTATTACCCTGCATCTCTTCTACTTTATCGATAAAGTCTCCGGAGACACCAGTATCATCGATTTCATTGGCTTCAAAAGCTTCGCCGTAGGTATGTATGGTTGTGCTAACAATACCATATTTAGATCCACTACCGTCTGTAGGGCCAAAAACATAGTCTGAGATAAAATTATCGGCACCGCTAACGTCAACTCTTTCGGCAAATACACTGGCCTTATTATCTCCAAGCTCAACCAATGTCAATTTGTTCACACTAATACCTGGAGCTTTCCTAACCATGTCCTTGACCAATAGGCCGCAAGAAAGCGCTACCTTGGTACTGTTTTGGCCAACAAAATTATCGACCTTGGCTAAAAATAATTGGCCACGTACATTGCTATCTTCCGGCGTCGCGAATCGAATCTCAGATTCATTACTAAAAATTATCTTATCATTTGCACCAATTTCCAGCCGATGCTTAGCCGCATCGGTAAATACAAGGTTGGCTTTTTCTCCAACCACAAAGGATTTTTCACCCGGAGTAGCCGAGGAGGAATTCAGCACAACTTCGCCAGCAATCTTCAACGTACTTTTAGCACCAACCTGGACCAAGACATTTTTTGTACTATCACCAGATATGATCAATTTTTTCTCACCACCGATGGAACCAAAGCAATTATCAGAAACCAATATCGCCGGATTAACCATCTCTCCCATCATCGATAGGGTCCCACCAGAACCATCGGCAACCAATTTAGCTATTAAGGCATCGCTATCACCGGTGCCAGTAAGCACAAAACTGGCGTTAATTTTTTTATCCTTTACTGTAAAATTAATATTACTGCCAAGCTTTACCATAGCACCACCATTGATGATGATGCGTCCTTTGGTTGCTTCATCAACCTCTGCTCCAGCTAAATCCTTTGCTGCCCTGATCGTTAGGTCATTAGCAGTCGTACCATCATCTTTTACACCCATAAGTGTCAATGTCGCACCTGCCTTAACCTCCAAGCTGTTGGCAATATTCAATTCACCATTTGCTGTATTATTTGCTAACTTCAACGAGCTTTCACCATAGACGATACCTCCTTCGGTGATCAAAACACCTTTTTCAGTATCTACAAATGCA
This sequence comes from Puniceicoccales bacterium, assembly GCA_031283585.1. NCBI lineage: Bacteria > Pseudomonadati > Verrucomicrobiota > Opitutia > Puniceicoccales > Puniceicoccales bacterium. Next base: position 49,261 of record JAITBP010000001.1, on the reverse strand, counting down.
ATCAGGTTACCGCCACTGCCATCGGTGCCGATATCGACGAAATCCATGTTATTACCTGCCGTACCACCGGAAGCATCGGTGTATTTCACAATTTTCAAATCTTCGCCTGGATTCGCACCAAGTATCAGATTTTTTACGGTAAAACCAGAATCCAATATCGAACCACTTGCACCAACTTGAACAGCACCAGTCTTGGTGGTTACAACACGCAACGCAGCACCAGTAGGATTAATTTTACCATCGCTGAAAATCAATTTCTTATCGCCGGTTTTCAGCAATAATTGACCGGAAAAGGAATTTAACGTTTCATCAGCTTTGATTTTTACATCATTGGTGGAATAGGTAGCATCAAAAAACACTAATTTTGGCGTACCTTCGATCTTTATGCATTTGCTGTTACGCTTCATTATAAATTCATCCGTAGCTGATGTTGCGTTAAAGCTAAGACCAACGGTACCACCACCTTTCAACGTAAAATCATGCTCACTAACTTCATTATTACCCGTATTGCCTGAAATCTCAATAACTGCGAATTTATCAACCGCGGTGGTCTCAAGATAACCAGTATCAGTGGAACTGTTAATATCTGTTAAGGTTGATCTAACGCCACTGTCCTTAGTTGTAACATCACCCTGCAAATCCACGACACCAAAGCCCATACCCACGACAGTCAATAGGCAAACCTGGCTAAATCGCTTTGTTAAAACATCTTTATCAATTTCCTTACCTTCCATATTGAAAGCATTTCGACTTTTAGGTTTAACTTTGAGCCATCGCTAACCCTAACCAAAATATCTTGGTGGATACTATACGTATTTTTTACATTATACAAGAAAAAATAAAGACATTAACAACACATTATGTAATATATCATATCTCATCTCCATCGACTTCCATCACGCGGCTAATTCGTATCAAGCGATCTTTATCTTCTAAATTTATCAATCTTACGCCCTGGGTAGTCCTGCCAATTATTCTTATGTCTTGAACCGGAGACCTCACCGCCTGACCAAACTTTGTCAGCATCAGGATCTCGTCATCCTCCCTGACGGATAAGGCCCCAGCCACACCGATATTTTTGGCCATCCTGATGGCAATCACGCCGCTGCCAGCGCGTTTCTGTAGCCTATAGCTATCAAATTTTGATCGTTTACCCTGACCATTTTCCGCTGCAACCAGGAAGGTTTCCTCATCTCTAACCACCGTCATCGCAACCACCCGGTCACCGTCCTTTAGGCTTATACCACGCACACCTCTTGTGGCTCGACCCTGATCTCTAAGATCTTTCTCACTGAACCTGATAGACATACCCTTATGGGTTATCAGCACCAGCTCATCGCTACCGTTAGACAGTCTGGCATCGATGACAATATCTCCGTCATCCACATCGATACCAATAATACCACTACGCCGATAGTTTTCATAGGAGCTCAAACAGGTTTTTTTCACCACACCATTGCGGGTGCACATCACAACATATTGCTCACTGGAAAACATTCTGAAGCACAGCATGGCAGCCATATATTCGTCCTTTTGCATCTCCAGCACATTTATTATTGATCGTCCTTTGGCTGTACGCACACCTTCAGGGATATCGTAGACCTTTTCCACATATATTCTACCGTTATTCATCACAAACATGACATTATCATGGGTACCGGCCGAAACCAGATGTTCCACGGTGTCATCCTCGTGCTGGCCAACGCCAATAACTCCTTTGCCACCACGCCGCTGTGATTTATATGCATCGATATTCGTCCGCTTTATAAAACCATTATGCGTAACGGTTATGATACATCCTTCATTGGCAATGACATCCTCGATTCTGAACTCGCCTTCCTCTGGAATAATGCTCGTCTTCCTTGGAGAAGAATATTTTTCTTTCATCTCGATCAGATCGGATTTTATCAAGCTAAATAGCAGCCCTGCATCGGTCAAAATCGCCCTATATTCATCTATTAGCTTCTGCAGCTCGGCATACTCTTGTTCGATCTTATCTCGTTCCATACCAGTTAGTTGATACAATCTCAGTTCCAGGATTGCATCGGCCTGCTCGGTGGACAGTGGAAATTTTGCCATCAATTCTGATTTGGCCTGATCTCTATTTGCAGACTGGCGGATTATCCTTACGAAGTCATCCAGATTATCCAGCGCGATACGATAGCCTTCGAGGATATGGGCCCTGGCTTCGGCCTTTTGCAACCTAAATTCGGTCCTACGATAAATAACTCGTTGTCTATGTTCAAGATAGCATTCTAGCATCTCCTTGATATTCATCTGCTTAGGCCGTCGATTATCCAGAGCTAACATTATGACACCAAACGATGACTCCAGCTGGGTCATTTTGTAGAGCTTATTTATTAATACTCGGGAGGATTCACCGCGCTTTAACTCAATAACTATACGGGTGTTTTCATCGGATTCATCCCGCAGATCGCTAACCTCTTCGATGGCTTTGCTGTTTATCAGATCGGCGATTCTTATTACCAGTGCCGCCCGATTGACATTGTAGGGCACCTGGGTTATAATTACCTGTTCTCTACCACCTTCCAGTTCTTCTATCTCTACAATGCCACGATTTTTTATGATTCCACGGCCTGTTTTGAGATATTTTTCTACGCTTTCCGAACCAACCACCACACCACCGGTCGGGAAATCAGGACCTTTTATTATATGGCACAGCTCGTCCACACTCAGATTTGGGTCATCGATCATCGCACAGAGAGCATCGATCAACTCGCCAAGGTTATGCGGCGGGATATTTGTTGTCATCCCAACGGCGATGCCCGTCGAACCGTTCATCAGCAAATTTGGTAATGCCGATGGCAAGACCGTCGGCTCAACAGCGCTTTCCTTGTAGTTTGGCTGAAAATCAACGGTATTTTCGTCGATATCGCGCAAAATCTCTTCGGCCAGGCGCTCGAGCTTGCACTCGGTGTAACGATAGGCTGCCGGAGGATCACCATCTATGGAACCAAAATTACCCTGGGGCATAATCAATGGATAGCGCAGCACCCAATTTTGACCAAGACGTACGATGGTATCATATACCGAAGCATCGCCATGGGGATGGTAATTTTTTAAAACTTCGCCGACCACACCGGCGCATTTGTCGAAGGGCCGATTACTCAGGAGACCTTCCCGCAACATGGCATACAATACCCTGCGTTGGACTGGCTTAAGCCCATCACGCACATCCGGCAGTGCCCGACTGACTATGACAGACATCGAGTAATCTATATAGGATTTCTGCATGATGTCCGTTATGTTCGATGAAATTATTCCTTCGTTTTCTTGTATCATCCTAGGGTCTCCAATAGGTTAAGCATCTATGTAAGAAGCATTTAACGCGTTATCTTCTATGAATGCCCGGCGGATCGGCACGTCTTCGCCCATCAACATTGAAAAAACCGATTCGGCCATTGCCGCATCTTCGATCGATACTCTCAGTAGTTTCCTGGTCGATGGATCCATGGTCGTTTCGAACAACTGCTTAGGATTCATTTCTCCCAGGCCTTTGTATCGTTGGATAGACAGGCCACGCCGCCCAAGCTCTCGGATCTTTGCCAAAAGCTCCAGGCCAGAGTGCATGCCGAACCTGGTTTCGTTTTCCCTGTCGATGTTTTCAACCACATAATACCTTGGATGTTCGGTTCGTTCAAACGTCGATATGTCTAATCCCGTATCACGTAGTTCCTTTAGAACTTCACTAAGTCTCAGCGATTCAAAGACTTCATGGACAGAAATACGTTGACGGACGCTGTGGCCATCCCGGTCAATTTCCTTTGCCGCAGTGACAGAGAACAGATCGTCAGAAATACCGTATTCAGAATAAAATTTCGACCTTTGTTCATCATCAAAAAGAAACCTGAACTCTTCCTCGTTTCCGGTCCTTATCCTTGCTATGTACCTGGGCAGATCCAACGTTGCCAAGTCATAAGCACTCAGGTACTTAGCCAATGGGCAACCGCACCTTGTTATGCCATTTCCAAGGCTTTCTAATCTTGAAAACGCATTAACCACAGTTTCGACTTTGCTGTGGTCAAATTTCTTGCCATCTTTAGCTGACACCAATGCAATATCTTCTGATCCAAGCTCTAGCAATATCCTATTAAGTTCAGCATCATTATCCACATAGCGCTCCTTTCTCTTTCTTTTTATTTTATAGAGCGGTGGCTGGGCAATATATACATAACCTCTTTCGATCAATTCGCGCATTTGCCTGAAGAAAAATGTTAGAAGAAGTGTTTGAATATGAGAGCCATCCACATCGGCATCGGTCATTATTATTATCTTGTGATAGCGACATTTATCCGGATCAAATCCACCCACGTCGTCGGAACTGCCTACGCCTGTGCCACAGGCCGTGATCATCATCCTTATGGCTTCACTGTTAAGGACCTTATCAATCCGGGCCTTTTCCACGTTGATGACCTTTCCAAATAGCGGTAAAATTGCCTGATTTTTTCTGTTACGTCCCTGCTTAGCTGAACCACCTGCCGAGTCTCCCTCGACTATGAAAAGTTCACATTTTTCTGGAGATTTTTCCGAGCAATCGGCTAGCTTTCCTGGTAATCCACCGGAAGCTAATGCGCTTTTCCTTACCGTCTCTCTGGCTTTACGTGCAGCTTCCCTGGCTCTGGCAGCACTCAAGCACTTGTCCACTATTTTCTTGCCAAGACCCTGGGTTGTCTCCAGGACATATTTCAGATTATCACCAACGATTTTTTGAACCACGCCATCGACTTCACTATTGGATAGCCTGGTCTTAGTTTGTCCCTCGAACCGTGGCTCTGGAACCTTCACCGAAATAACCGCGGTCAGACCCTCCCGCATATCTTCTCCGGTCAAAATTGGATCCTTGTCTTTCAATAAATTATTAGCTTTAGCAAAGGAATTTATCACCCTGGTCAGGGCCGTTTTGAACCCGGAAAGATGGGTACCACCCTCGGTATTGAAAATAGAATTTGCATAGGCATAGATCTGCTCGTTATAGGAATCGTTATACTGCAACGCCACATCGACGGCTATGCTATTATTGCTGTCCACCGAGACAATGCCAGAAAATGCCATGGGGCTTTCATGGATGACAACCTTTCCTCTATTTAGAAACTCGACATATTCGGTTATACCGTTGTCAAACTTAAATATTTCTGATTTATCATTGCGTTCATCGGTTAACAGTATGGTTACACCAGGATTTAGGAATGCCAACTCACGCAGTCTTTTGGCGAGTATATCATACCTAAATTCTCTGATTTCGCGAAAAATTTCCGGATCCGGCAAAAAAGTTATTTTTGTACCGGTTTTTTTCGTATCACCGATGATGGTCATCTTTTGAGTTGGTTTACCCTTGGCGAAAGACATATGATAGATGTGTCCATCACGCCTCACCTCCACATCAAAAACCTCTGAAACGGCATTAACACATTTTGCACCAACACCATGCAGTCCACCAGATACCTGATAAGCTCCTTTGCCAAATTTGCCACCGGCATGCAGATTTGTCATGACTAATTCAAGGGCTGGCATTTTGTATTTTTCGTGCATATCCACTGGTATGCCCCGGCCATCATCTTCCACAGAACAGGAACCATTTACATGCAAAATTACACTAATATTACTGCAATAACCAGCCAGTGCCTCATCTATGGAATTGTCAACAATCTCAAATACACAATGATGCAATCCACGCTCATTTGTATCACCAATATACATATCAGGACGTTTACGAACGCCTTCGAGTCCCTCTAATTTTTGGATCTTCGAAGCATCATAACGACCTTCCTTTAAAATTTCATCAGATTTATCCTGAACAACATCACTCATACACTAGTATATTAGACAATCTCAGACAACTATTCCATGGCAACTAACGGAATGGGAAGACAAATAAATAATCGAAACGCAAAACGCGAACAAAAAATTTCACCAACTACGTAATATTTATACGAATTTACAGCCTGGGGTGGCAGACCGGATTCGAACCGGCGACCCTCGGAACCACAATCCGATGCTCTAACCAGCTGAGCTACAGCCACCATAAACAGTGGACAAATCTCAACACTTTGTCTGTGTTGTCAACCAAGATACGCGGTCCAGCACACAAAATAATCCGAATCCTGATTCAGATTGACAAAACTTTCATACAAATAAAATTAAAGTGGAGTTATGCTGAGCAAGAACAATATTAGGTTTATACCAGCTACCCTAAACAACAGGGCCTGGGCTTTTAATATAGACTGTTTAGTGATAGGCCTTATCTCCATTCCTTTTCTTAGAGACAAAATGCCAGATTTGTCTGCCCTAATGCCCGATACATCCGCACTGCTCAAAGCAGACGATCTAAACGTGATAGCAAAAAATCTAACCGAGCCATTTCAGGGCATAATGATCATAAGCATCATAATTAGCATTATATATTTCAGCATCAGTGAAATATTGAGCCATGGATCGACCCTAGGCAAGAGACTCATGAAGATAAAAACCATTGACATCAACGACCCAGCCTCGAGTCCATCGGCGTTACAAACATTGATACGATCTAGCCTTAAGTGTATTACGGCTTTCTATTGCATAGACATAACCAATATAACAATCTGTGCGTTATCATCGACAAACTTCTTCTTTGGGCTGATCTCGGCCACAGGTTCCTTCGGCTACGACATGATTTCAAGGACTGTGGTGGTGAAATATGACTACTACGAATGCTGCCCGGTTGAAAAAAATCACAACAACGCTGATTGAATGTCATGGCGGGGGAAGAGAGACTCGAACTCTCGACCTTCGGTTTAGAAGACCGTTGCTCTATCCACTGAGCTACTCCCCCTTTGGTGTTAACTTAACTTGTATAACAAAAAAACAAAGGCAAGGATTTTACTAGTTAGCAACCCATATTCATATCTTGTCCGATGGTTAAAATGCTTTAAAAAGTAAAAAAAATACTTAAACTAGTAAAAGTAATGTCATCGATTTCGTCAGTAACTCAAGTTACCCAATCAGCTGCATCCGAGAAGATCAAAAACCTACAGGGTGAATTTGGCAATTTTAAATTAAAGCAACTCAACGGAAGTGGTCCAACTGTAATGAATGCTAGCGGTTATTCCACATTAAAACTAACTGAACTGGATCAAAAAAAAGCAGAAACGGCCCAAACGGTTGTAACAGCCATCTTCAAAGATTACAAAATAGACACTGCCACATTGTTACCTTTAAAAGCATATGATAAAGTTAAAAATGACGCTGATAAATTTACTGCAATGGCATTTACTTTGTTAACACCTGATGAAAGAACGCAAGTGCTAGCTTCGCCAGCTACCATGGAGTCATTTTGCAGAAACATAATCAATAAAAAGAACGAACAATACAAAGCAGCCCAGGGAACGTCTGGCACTCCAAAAGAAGTTGCCACCAATACCTATAACGCTTTACCACGACAGGAAGTACAAGAAGCTTTAAGATCTCTTAAAACCCAATCAAGCAAAACACCAAGCTTACCAGAACCACCTCAAATTATAGAGACACCATTGGAGGATATTCAAGCTATGTCACCTAGTCATGTACGCACCACCGATAACCTTAAAGGAAACCAAATCAGAGGTGTTTCGATAGTACCACTGTTGCCAAACTATGGAAAAGGTATCAACCTGGGCGATAACAAACCAATAAACACCTCGTCAGGTTCTGGTAGCAAACCCATTGCAGGTGGCGATTCCCAGAAAGTCGACCAAAATCAAGCCAAGCCCAATAAGTTTACTGATAGACAATCTAACATGCCTTTTAAAGATAAAGTAGACTATTTTAATAAGGGTCAACCTTTCACTAAACCTAATGTTTCGATAGGTTCTGGTAGCAAACCCATTGCAGGTAGCGATTCCCAGAAAGTTGGTCAAGACATCACGCCAAATACTAAGATCAGCGGCAGCGACGACGGTTCTCAGAAAGTCGGTCAAAACACAGCGACTAGCACTACATCAGGTACTGATAAAGCTGCAGATCCCAATGGTAATACAACCAAATATGCTGATAATTCAAGGATTAATGTTGATAATTCAATACATATACATGAACATCATCATACACCAAAGACAACAGTAGATGAGACAAAGATACCGGAAGTCAATACGCCAAAGCAACAGGGAGTTCCATCGGAGTCAAAGGTGGAAACGCCGAAACAACCTTTCATTGACCCACTTGCCTCATCTCAATCGGCCAATAAAGCAGAGGGTGATTCGATAATAATAGATATATATAGTGATGTTTCCGGTGGAGATATCGCTGCCATAAAAGATGCTATAAGCAAAGTAAATAAGGACATATTCGAAAGGGTTCTCGGTGAAATTGGGAAAAAGGGTGATGATAGAGCCACCAGATATATCGTGGCATCATTCAAATCATTGAGTCCATCCGAACGTGAAGCTGTGCTTAAAAATCCAGAAAGGCTCGAGACAACCCTAAGAAACGCCGCCTATAATTCGACGGTTTCAAAGGCTAGACGAGTAAAAGCGCTACAAAAAGGAAACGTCAACAATGCCTACAATGGACTAACCCTGGAAACAGGATTTACCATTGGCCAACCAATTACAGGAACCTTACCTGCCAGTGTTAAAGAAAAACTCCAGGCTTTAACGTATTTTGAATCGATGCTATCTTCATCAAAAGTCGCTCCAGGCCAGATAGAAGAATTCCGCAAAACGGTTTTCGAAATAATAAAAAACGATGAGGTATATACAGGTGATTGGAATGGTTCATCAATTGATTACCTGGCCAGAATGCTTGCCAATGAAAAGATGCAGGGTTTTACAGAAAAGATAGACGAAAGCATCTGGAGAGGAATCAAACGAGGAGTTTCAGGCTTTTTCAGAGATACAAGAACAATAAAAGAAGACCAGAGAGGCGTGGCAGGTAATACGGCTCTTGGAATGGGCTCAGCACAAAATACCACCATGTCCATGTCATTGGCCGATAGTATAATACACTACAAAGGCAAAAAACAGGAAAAGGTTAGTGAAATAGGCACAGGTGCATAATCCGAAACTCCACCTGCACAAAAAATTGAATACACAACTACGCAGCAAGCAGCAGAGGCTCTTGGAGTAAATTTAAAGAAGATAGATATAAAGAAATAACCTATCTATTTAGCAAAAATCTATCGGTTTCCCGTTTGATGGTCTTTGCCTTTAGGTCCGCTCTTTTATCATAGAGCTTCTTGCCTTTACCCAGAGCCAGTTCAACCTTTATGAGGCCATTTTTTAGGTACATACGCGACGGCACCACACTGATACCGTCCTTCTCTATGCCGGCTCGAATTTTACGTATCTCTCTGGCATGTAATAACAATCTGCGCTTCCGGCAAACCTCATGGTTGGCATAATTGCCAAATTTGTACTCATCGATACGCGCATTACATAGCAATAAAAAACCAGCTCTGTCCACCATTACAAACGAATCATTGATCTCAGCACAACCGGCTTTCACAGATTTTACTTCGGTACCTAAAAGAACTACCCCAGCTTCATAGACTGAACTGACTTCGTATTCTCGGTGCAGCTTCCTGTTCCTTATTTCAAAAAACTTATCACTGTTATGCTTCAACACTAGAAACACCACTAGTCATCCTGGCCCAACTCATAGGAAATTTTTCCTTCTATTATTTCCCTAAGTACTATGTCTTCAACCCTAAGACTCTCCAGAGAATCTATAAAAGGAGTTGCACCAAACCTCAATTGGCGGACCCGCTTAGATACGATATTTATCAATATCATCGGATCTTCAATTATATTTTGTGCCGTCTGCAAATAATCATCTCTCATTTAATAAATACCCTACCGGATTTTTATAGTTGGATTCCTTGAAAACATGTCAATATTTTTATCAACTACAATGGATGCATTTATTATAAATATTGAGTTGATTTCGCTGCGGCGACAATTAGCGTTAAAATATGAATCCCGTTAGATTTTGCGAAGATGATGACGAATGTTGTCATAATAATTACAACAAAATCATCGATTCGATGATACAAAAAAAATTTCTTGAAGAAAGAAAGGTATTCCTTTGGGGCGCTATCGAAGACAGTTCGGCCAAAGACATAACGGAAAAACTTTTGTATCTTGAACTTACTGATCCTGGGAAAAAAATACAATTTTTTATGAATACGCCCGGAGGATCGATCACCGCTGGCATGGCCATCTACGATACGATGAAATTGATGACTTCGCCGATCCAGATAATCGTGACCGGCCTCGCTGCTAGCATGGGCTCAATATTACTATGTGTACCAAAAAAAGGCAGCAGATTTCTATACCGCAACGCTAGAGTCCTAATCCATCAACCACTCATAACCGGAAGGATTGTTGCACCGGCTGTTGACATAGATATCCAGGCCCAGGAGATGGAAAAAACTCGGGATGAGATGAATAAAATATTATCAGATGCTTCGGGCCAGCCAATGGAAAAAATACGTAAGGACACCGATAGAGATTTTTATATGAATGCCAAGGAAGCCATAGAATACGGTCTAGCCGACGCAATCATAGATAAATTATGGTAAGTTCAGGCTATAATGTTTTTTATGACTGCCTTGAAATCACAAATAAACCACAACCGAGAACCATTTAGCCCCGGCCCTCGTCTATTATCTCTGAATCCTGCTTAACTATCCAGGGGCTATTCCTGTCAATATCGCCATTACCGACACACTTCCGTGCTGATCAGTAATACATTGTTACCATGGCAACAACTATCGATAAATAGACAAAGGGCTACCCGATAGATAGCCTCTGTCTACTTAATTTATTGAAAAGAATTACCTTCTGGTTCTTCTGTTTTTCCTAATTTTTCTGTTTCTTCTGTTTCTTCTGTTTCTTTTTCTATTTTTTCTAGTGATACGGCGACGCCTGGAATTACGCCTATTTCTTCTGCCTCTTCTACTTTTTCCGTTATTTCTTTGATATCCTACATTTTCAGATTTTGAATATAAGTAATCCATTCCATAACTATTATAGCTAAAAGTTGTAGAACTAGGGGTTGAATAGCTAAAAGTTGTAGAAGTTGTAGAACTAGAAGTTGAACGGCTAGGAACTTCGTAAGGACCTATAGCAGTTTCAGTATCCAAAATTTTACCAATCTCATTTAAAACTTTAATAATAATACAAAGCTCTCTAGTAATACAGCATTTACACTCCTCAATCATGGCATTATCGAAATCTGGCCCATTCATACTAAAGATATTTTTTAACACACCTACATCAAAAACGCCATATATAATTTTGAGTACAGCATCAAAATATTCACAAACTTTTATAGGCATAAAATATTTCCATTCTGAAAATAAATAATCAATTTCGTATAAGTCTTTAATGATCTCATTCAGGCTATTTTCAGTTATTTCCTTTAAATTTGGTACCTCATTATTACAAATATTGAGAATAGTCTCAATTATCAGGGATGACATGTTATAAAAAATTACCTTTCCCGTCTGTGTGTTGTAGTCACGTAAAATCGCATCCCAGGCAGCTTTATTATCTACCAAAAAATCGGCCAAGTATTTTTTTATTCCATCAATTTCATAAATTTCAATCACTTTACTTTGATCATCTCTCAGAGCAAAGCCTATAGCATTTGTTACCGATTTTTCCGTCATCTGATACTTATGGTGTGATGGGATGGACATTGTATGCGAATACCTATAGTAAGGCACACCATACTGTATTTGAAAGACTACATTTAAAGTGGTAGACTTTTCATTGTCTATTTCATAAAAATCTTCACATTCATCGATACGTTTTACACCCTTATCGAACCATGTTTTCTTTTTCATATAATGTCTTCCATTTAACCGTCCTTCAGGCTCTTCAGGCTTATTAGCATTATTACTAATATTGACCCAGCAGCTAGTATCAGTGCTCATTTTTATAAGGTTAGACAACTTATCAATTTCGGTTTTTTCTAGATTTATTTCATTACTTTTTTTCTCAAAAAGTAAATAATATTTAACACTTGCACCCAATTTGTCTATTCTATCTTGCATATCATCATAATAGTCAGTTTCTTCAATTTCAAGAATCCACTTCAATCCATGCTTATTCACATATTGATCTTGATCCATAGGACCTATCCAATCACCTTTGCCAATAGCATAGTTATGCTCATTGAATCTTACACCATCGCATTTGAAAGCTAACGCCGATTCTGGACAGAACATGGCCACAGCCCAGCAGATAATACACACATAATTATATAGTTTTTTCATCCCTTTTCCTTTTTTAAATTTCTGGCATCTCAACGTGGATTTTATTTCTTGTCAATAAAAAAATTGTAAAAATTTTACTATAATTAAACTTTTAAAAACAGCATGACAAAACTACTCCCATCATTTTTCTTGTAATATTACTAGCAAATTTTTAGCTTCTTAATCATCATTATGGCTCCAAAAAATTATATATTTGAATTCGGAATTAAAACCGATGGCGACGCTTCTATGAAGAGCATCATTGGTGGCAAAGGTGCCAATCTCGCCGAAATGGCAAAGATCGGGTTACCGGTACCTCCAGGGTTTACTATACCAACCGAAGTCTGCATGGAATACTATTCCAATGGCAAAAAGCTACCTGAACCGGTATGGCAACAGGTTCTGTTGGCTATAAAAAATGTAGAAAAACAGCAGGACAAGCTATTTGGAGATAAAGCTAATCCACTACTATTTTCTGTCAGATCTGGTGCTCGAGAATCCATGCCAGGTATGATGGACACAATCCTTAACCTTGGATTAAATGACGAAACCGTCGAAGGACTTGCTAAAAATACCAATAACCAGAGATTTGCCCAGGACTGCTATAGAAGATTCATTCAAATGTACGGCGATGTGGTGATGGGTGTCCATGCCAAGGATGAACACTCCAGAGATCCATTCGAAATAATAATAGACAAGGCCAAAGCCAAGGCGAACGTTTCCGATGACACCCAGCTGTCCCAGGAAGATTTGATCGAAATAATAAAGGAATACAAGGCATTGATCCGTAGCACTACGGGCAGAGAATTCCCCCAGGATATCTACGAACAACTCAGTGGTGCCATTGGAGCAGTGTTCGAATCCTGGCATAATGAACGGGCCATAATCTATAGAAGAAAATATAACATTCCGGCCGAATGGGGTACGGCGGTGAATGTGCAATCCATGGTGTTTGGCAACAGGGGTGACGATTGTGCCACCGGCGTTGCTTTCACGAGAAATCCGGCCACCGGTGAAAAAGTATTTTATGGAGAATATCTAATCAATGCCCAGGGGGAAGACGTGGTTGCCGGCATAAGAACACCACAGCCCATTGCAGGTCTCAAACAGGATATGCCAGGGGTATATGAACAGCTGGTAAAAGTATGCCAAACCCTTGAAGATCATTTCAAGGATATGCAGGACTTCGAGTTCACCGTCCAGCAGGGCAAACTGTATATGCTGCAGACTCGCAATGGCAAAAGAACCGGCATGGCCGCCGTTAGAATTGCCGTCGAAATGGTCGGAGAAAACAGAATAACCAAGGAAATGGCTCTGACTCGCATAGCAGCTGAATCGATTTCATCTCTACTGGTGCCGGTCTTCGATCCAAACGGTAAGAAAGCCGTAAAGAAAATAGCCCAGGGTCTAGCAGCGGGCCCAGGAGCCGCCTCAGGAAAGGTATATTTTTCGGCAAAAACGGCCGAAGAGGCCCACGCTAGAGGTGAAAAAGCCATACTTTGCAGGATCGAAACATCTCCCGAGGATATAAGAGGAATGCTAGCCTCGGAAGGTATCTTAACCACCCGCGGCGGAGTAAGTTCTCACGCAGCACTGGTGGCAAGACAAATGGGAAAAGTATGCGTTTGTGGAGCCGGTGCGCTCCATATGGATTACTCGGCAAAAACCATTTCCGTCGGCGAAACAATAATAAAGGAAGGCGAATATCTATCCATCGACGGAACTTCCGGAGAGGTATTTATTGGCCAGGTCACCACCATACCTTCCGAAGTAAATCGGGTGTTAGCCGGCGCAATGCAGGCTGAAGAGAGCTACACATTCAGGCTGTTCGACACAGTGATGAATTGGGCTGATCAATATCGCAAATTAGATATACGAACCAATGCAGATACGCCGGAACAGGCCGCCATGGCAGTGGCATTGGGTGCCAAAGGCATAGGTCTTTGCAGAACCGAGCATATGTTTTTTCAGGGAGATCGTATCGATTTTATGCGTGAGATGATTCTGGCCGATTGTACCGAGGACAGGCAACGGGCTTTGGATAAACTACAACCGCTGCAACGTGGCGACTTCGAAGGCATTTTCAGGGCAATGAAAGGCTTCCCGGTGACAATTCGTCTGCTAGATCCGCCTCTGCATGAATTTTTACCAAATACTCAAGATACTCAAGCTGCTTTGGCTAAAAAACTTAACATTCCTGAAGATAAAGTCCGCAGTCGGGTTCAGGCATTGCATGAATTAAATCCTATGCTAGGCCATCGAGGCTGCCGTCTCGGCGTAACCTACCCGGAAATAACAACCATGCAGGCCACAGCCATCTTTGAAGCCACAGCCAGTGTCATTCAAAGCGGCACAGCGGTGAATCCGGAAATAATGGTTCCTCTGGTCGCCTATAAAGAAGAACTTGATTCTCAGGTAACGCTAATCCATCAGGCTGCCAAGGCCGTGATGCAAAAAACCGGCCTGGATATCAAATATACCGTAGGCACAATGATAGAACTGCCGAGAGCCGCATTGCTAGCAGATAAAATAGCCGAAACAGCAGAATTTTTCAGTTTTGGTACAAATGATTTGACCCAAACAGCCCTGGGTATGAGCCGCGACGATTCCGGCACATTTCTTCCGGAATATATTGAACAGGAAATAATAAAAACGAATCCATTTGCATCGATAGATAGCGAAGGCGTAGGACAGCTAATCCAGCTTGCCTGCGAGCGTGGTAAAGCAACCAGGCCAAATATAAAAATTGGTATCTGTGGTGAACATGGCGGAGATCCAGCATCTATCATGTTCTGGCATCGCATTGGTCTGGCCTATACAAGCTGCTCACCAAATCGAGTTCCCATTGCAAGAATCGCCGCAGCCCAGGCCAATCTCATGGCTAAATAGGACAACCAAAATTCCGTTGATACTTTATTATTTTATTGCAAGTCCATTGATTTACAAATACCATAACCTCATGAACAAGCATATTATAGATTTCATAGATGGGGACAAACACAAATTAGTTGAGCATAAATGTACGGCGATTAAAAAATCGGATCTACATCTGCCTGGCCCAGATTATATCGACAGAATTCTTGTTCATTCCGACCGGCCAACCACTGTTCTGAATAACTTTGCCAGAATCCTAAACTCAGGTCGGCTAGCCGGCACCGGCTATACTTCGATTCTGCCCGTGGATCAGGGCATAGAACATTCGGCCGGAGCGAGTTTTGCACCAAACCCTCTGTATTTTGATCCGGAGAATATAGTTAAACTGGCCATTGAAGGTGGTTGCAATGCCGTGGCATCTACGATTGGATGCCTGGGATTGCTGAGCAGAAAATATGCCCACAGGATACCGTTTGTTGTAAAACTCAATCATAACGAACTACTTACCTACCCTAATAAGCACGATCAGATATACTTTGGCAGCGTCAGCCAGGCCTATAACCTGGGAGCCGCAGCCATAGGTGCCACCATTTATTTTGGATCCGATG
The DNA here is from genome assembly GCA_031283585.1 of Puniceicoccales bacterium. Classification (NCBI taxonomy): domain Bacteria; kingdom Pseudomonadati; phylum Verrucomicrobiota; class Opitutia; order Puniceicoccales; species Puniceicoccales bacterium. Next base: position 33,547 of record JAITBP010000001.1, on the reverse strand, counting down.
AATCCACCAGGCAAATCCAGGAAACCACCAAGGCCTTCGAATATGCCCATGAGCTTGGCCTGGTAACAATCCTGTGGTGTTATCTGCGAAACTCAGCCTTTTCCACAAAGGAAAAAGACTACCACACAGCGGCAGACCTAACCGGCCAGGCAAACCATCTTGGCGTAACAATCGAGGCTGATATAATAAAACAAAAGCTTCCCACAACCAACGGTGGCTTCAGGGACCTAAAATTTGGTAAAACCCACGATGATGTATATGACAAATTGACCAGCAATAATCCCATCGATTTGACCCGTTATCAAGTGGCAAACTGCTATATGGGTAAAATTGGTCTTATAAACTCCGGCGGTGCTTCGGGTAAAAATGATTTCCAGGAAGCCGTTATGACAGCAATAATAAATAAAAGAGCCGGCGGTTCCGGTCTAATCTGTGGCAGAAAAGCCTTCCAGCGATCGCTGAAAGACGGGATTGCTCTGTTAAACACAATTCAGGATGTGTACCTAGAAAAGTCCATAACAGTTGCCTAGACTTGGATAAGGGACCTTCATGGGTAAAAACTAACCATCGTTATTCGATCGGACAGCGGTGATTTTATTAATCAAATAAAATAATCAAAATATTCATTGAACCCTAATGAATATTATCGCTAAATATAATCCTCATTAACGGAATCTATATATGACCAAACCCGGTCTCTGTGTAATTCCATAGCCAGGTTTCTTATCTCATAAAGCCTATTTTCTATACCTAAATACCTGATCATATTTTTAACACTACCTGCTACCCCTTGGTTAATAACCAAATCTAGGATATCTACAATCTGCCGATTGGTCAACCTGCCGATTATACTTTGAATACTATCCATGGGCACATCAAAAAATACACAACTCAAAGCAGCACCACTGCCGATGGATAAATATTCAATAATTATATTTACAATTTCATTAATCGATAACCCTGCTATCCTATTGCGTATACGCTGACGAAGATCCTGATTATAGTAATTATAATTGACCCTGTTTTTACTGTGGTTTCTATGATTTCCTGTCGAATCAACTGATTGTTCTATACCTGCATCCAAAGAACCTAAATTTAACCACAATCCCATATTAAAAAGTAAAAATATTTTTAATTTCACTGATCATCTCCTTTTTACAATAAATTATAATAAACTAGGCCACCAAAGCAAATAAAACCTAATAAAACCCCATGCCTGAGGTGCAACAAATGTATAATGTTTTGCACAATAAGGTGCTGCATTAAAAAATATTTATAATACCGCCGGCATAAAAATAATAATATTCTAAAGCTTAACGCAATGAATGCTTGCATATTTTTCACTAAATTACAGAATTGAGTTGGCGTATGGAGTGGAGTGAGGCGGTTGTTATCCTATCGGAATTTTTTAGAGTCGAAGATTGGGCCACCGAGATTGGCGGTGTATACGAAGTTGTTTTAGATAAAGCCATCGATCTCAAGGTATACAAAATCGATAATAACACCATTGGACTTAACGGTACCGTCGGAGAACCAATTGGGGACAACAAACAATCTGAATCGGTTTTAAAAAAAATCCTTCAATGGAATTTTGGTCGATTAAAAGACAACAACGATGTGGTTTCTATCGATATGGCCCAGCAAAAGCTACTGATTATACGGCGGCTTGGACTAAAGCATATCGATGATTGTGAAATCATTCATCAAGCCGAATCCTTTGTGTCTAATCTATCTTTTTGGGCCGACGCAACGACAACCCAACAAATACCAATTCAATCCCTACAGCCATACTAAGTTGCACAATGTAAATGATATGAACTACATACCAACATGCTTATGTCTAATATGTCTCTTCACAGATGCATGTGCCTCTGCTTTGCAGAAAACCAGTGAAAACCCATCCGGTACACCGACACCAGCCGTGGTACATAAAGCTGAAGCCGATCAGGTAAACAAAGCCAAAGAAACCGTCGATAACAAAACCGAAAATGTCCTCCCAAAAACATCTAGCCAGGAGGCCAAGAAGGTTAATGACGACAAGGAATTGATCTGCAGCACAATACAAGGTACCATAGAAAATGACTATGGCATGATAGTCAGTCCGGTTAAATCCTCCGATGACGGAATTCCTTGGAAAGATTCTAACTATTATCATTTCTCCAAGGATCAGCAGCTCACAGAATTAATAAAAAATTTCTGTGCCATGCAGGGCGTAGAGGTGGTAGTAAGTGAGAAGATAACCGACATAGTAAATGGTAAATTTAGCAATGTGGTGCCGAAACAATTTTGGCACGACATAACCCAGGCCTACGGTCTCACCTGGCTCTTTGATGGCAGTATTTTATATGTGTACAAAGGCAACGAAATCCTATCAAATGTATGGAAAATGAGCTCGGACGAAATGCGTTCTTTGGCAAAAGTCATGAGCCAGCTAGGGTTTTCCAGTTCAAATTTTTCCTTTAGACCCATGGAAAAATCAGGCATACTGGTGGTCAGCGGCCCACCAAAACTGATGGAAGTTATTTCAGATCTATCATCAAAAATAATTGTGGAACGCATGACAGATATCTATGACATAAAATCGTTTAGATTAAAAAATGCCTGGGCCTACGACATGTCGTTTAATTATAAAGGCGGATCTGTAACAATCCCAGGCGTCGCAACCATGTTGCAAGCCCTACTGTATAATAAACCAGGGGCCATCGGTGATACCAACATAGGTGTAGCTATCAACAGTAAGAATGTCCATAAGGCCACGGCGGTGAAAGACCTGACGGACAATTGCAATTACTTTAAGCCCGACTACGATAAATCCAAGAAAAACAGCGATGAAAATGAAAATTCCAAAGCCACCAAAGCTACCAATAGTAATGGTACAAAAGAGGGCGATGATGGTACAAAAGTCGAAAAATCCTGGAAAGATATATTCATAACCTATGATTCCAGGTTAAATTCAGTCATCGTAAAAGCTAAAAAACAGGACATGGAGCTGCTAGGAAACCTTATCGAGCAACTCGATGTGCCCCAGCAGGCCATAAGGATCGATGTGGCCATAGTAGACATACGCAAAGGTATTACAGAGCAATTTGGTACAAATCTCCTAGAACTAAAGGGCCCTAGATTGGAAGCCCTGTTCAATCCAGCAGATAATGAAAAATCGAAAGCAAGTATCAATGGTATCTTCAAAAACTATACCCTAACAGCAACGATCCAGGCACTGGAAGAAGCCGGTGATGCCCAAACCCTAGCCAGACCATCCGTGTTAACCGTAGATAACATAGCCGCTGTAATAGATCGCTCAAACACCGTATATGTACAGGTTTCTGGCAAAGAATCCCAGGGCCTATATGATGTGACAGCTTCTACGAAACTCGTGGTCGTTCCCCATATAATACCAGAAGAGTTCGACGAAGAAGGGAATCCAAAAATAAAATTACTCGTGGAAGTATCCGATGGTTCTGTGGACAAAGATCCAAGGTTCGGAGCCTCAGGAACGCCAACCACAAGTACCAGTTCTATCAATACCGAAGCCGTGCTCTACGAAGGCCAAAGTCTTTTCATTGGTGGCTACTTCCATGAGCAACACGATAAGGGTGATACCGGCATACCAATCCTCAAGGACATACCAATTTTGGGAAATATATTCAAAAATAAAATGAATTCCAATAACATCCTGGAACGAATATATTTAATCACCCCAAAGGTAATAAAGCTAGAAAGCCAGGCGGATAAAAGGTATAATAGATTTTTTAACGACAGCCACCTATCCGGCGAAGCAACCATGGATTCCAAAGAATTTAACCTGCTTCATGACTACAAAGAAAAAGACTACAAGACCACCAAAGAAGAACGTAGGATCAAAAACAGAGCTGCTAAAAAAGAGGAAAAAAAGCGTAAGGAAAAAGAAAAAAAAGAACAGCTAAAGAAACGTAGAAAAGAACGTAGGGAAAAAATTGCAGAAAAAAAACTGAAAAACTTGTCCAAAAAATCCACATCAACCTCCAAAGAAGAAGGATCCAATTCGAAGGAACCCACGGCTACGGACATACATCGTCGTCGTCGTCGCTGGTAAGACCTATTAAAATATGTAATATATCCACGAATATGTGCTTGCTTTTTAGCCATTAACCTGATCATGTAATGATGGAGGTCGGTATGTACTCTAGCGACATGGATTTTTACAAAAAATTTTACGAAGATCTTTACGCAAAAAGGAAAAATGACATCGAGATTGTTCGCCTATTATCCAGGTTATACTCTGAAAGCGGCGATCTGAAAAAGAGTGTGAAAATGGATAGAAGATATGTCAAGCTTGATCCAACAAGTCCTATAGCACATTATAATCTCGCCTGTAGCTTAGCGCTGATAGGTAAAAAAACCGGAGCCATTCTGGAGATCACCCGGGCCATTGAACTTGGCTACAATGATTGGCAATGGCTCAATGACGACACCGATCTAGATTCGCTGAGAAGTTGTCAAAAATTCAAAGACATGGTTTCTAGTAAGAGAATGAATAAAACGAAGTCATGCAACAAGCAGATCAACTAACGCTGTCCAGGCGTATGTTCAGGCATGACTCCATCCGATGCGCACTGCAGGGCATTGTAGATGTAGAGTTTAGGACACTTATGCTTCTCATAGCAATAAGACAATTTCATATGCCCACCGAAATGAAGGCATTGCTCGAAACCATTGGGTTCTCGGGCATGCTTGTGGCACCAATAACACAAAAACTTACCTGCCGATCCGGATTAAAAATCACCACCATGTGCTGTATCTTTTTCCTAATTATATCGATAGCAATATCATTATCGGCCATCTCTAACTGCTGGCAAATGTATTTCATCTTCTCGGCAATCTCCAGATTTATCTATAAGCAACCGGTATCCATAACCATAGACATCTATAGTCAAAATTACACAAAAGAGGAAAGAGGAGCCAGGCTTGGTCTTTCGATGACTTTCATGGCGATTTCTGGCCTGGTCTTTTCAGAAATAAGTAGTGCATTATTAGATAAAGACTTAGCAAACTTCAGAGTGGTACTCGCCATTGCTGCTGTGGCATCATTGCTATGCGGTCTGTCATTTCTCGGCATACCATCAAAACCTTTGCCAAATGTAAATAGCAGAAAATTATTGGAAAATTTTCACCTGATTTGGAAGGACAGGTTATTTGGATGCATCCTGTTGTGCTGGACATTGATAGGTATCGCCAATCAGATGACCATACCATTGCGCGTGGAGTATCTAGTCAATAAAAAATACGGGATGAATCTTTCCAATCAAACCGTGGCATGCTTTATAGTAATCATACCATCTGCTTTGCGAATTATAAGTTCCCAGTGTTGGGGAATAATTTTTGATAGATTCAAATTCGTTACCATGAAGCAATTGGTAAATCTATGCTATCTAATAGGCGTTCCATTGTTTCTAACAACCAGAGACACATTTTCCATTGCTCTGGCCAGTGTTTTCCTCGGCCTAGGCTACGGCGGCGGCCTAATTGCCTGGAGTCTTTGGGTTACTAAGATAGCCCCAGATAATAAGTTAAGTGAATATATGAGTGCTGACACAGCGGTGGTCGGCCTTAGAAATTTCATATCGCCAGGTATTGGATACTTTTTGCTAACCCAGAGCAGTCCAGCCACCGTTGGTAAGATATCCATGGGGATGATTTTGATAGGCATGCTGGGATTTTATTTTATCGGCAGATCAATCAGACTGAGGTGATTTGCAGCAAATTATATTGCATTACAGCTAAAACTTGAGATAGATAAACAGCGAATAATGAAAATAAATTTAAAGTGGCTAAAGAAATTTATTGATATTGAGGTTACAAAAGATGAACTGACGGATTCTCTTATTAATCTAGGCCTGGAGGTAGAGTCGATTTCCGGTGAAGAAATAAAACCTCAGGATACGCTGGTGGTCGGCGAGATAATAAAAATAGGGAAACATCCTAATGCTGAACGGCTTAGCCTATGCGAGGTGATGGTCGGATCAAATGATACAAGGCAGATCGTCTGTGGCGCAAATAACTTCAAACTCAATGATCATGTACCGGTGGCACTGCCCGGAACAGTTCTTCCCGATGGTACGAAAATCAAAAAATCCAACCTGAGGGGCATTCCATCAGATGGTATGATGTGCAGCGGCATGGAGCTAGGATTGACCAACGATCACTCCGGGCTGCTAATTCTCGAAAAAAACACACCCATCGGCAAAAAATTTCACGAACTATTTGACCCCGAAGATATTACCTTTGAATTGAGTCTAACGGCAAACCGGGGTGATGTGCTCTGTCATCATGGTGTCGCGCGAGAGCTGGCCGCATACCACAATCTGACATTAAAACCTCGCCGGGTTTCGAAGCCCACTCCCAAGGCCAACGGGAATTCATTTTCCGTAGATATCTCCTCGGATTGTTGTAAATACTACTCGGCTTGGAAGATCTCAGGAGTTAGAATTGGGCCGGCGCCGGCCTGGCTGATCCGAGACCTAAAGTCCATTGGAGTAAAAACGATAAATAATCTAGTGGACATAACGAATTGGATCATGTTTTCCTTCGGACAACCGCTTCATGCCTTTGATCTATCAAAAATAACCGACAACAAAATAATTGTGCGCAAAGCACATAGCGGTGAAAAAATCCTTGCATTGGATTCAATCGAATATCAAATGGATAGCGATGATACGGTAATTGCCGATACAAACCGAGCACTGGCCATAGCCGGTATAATCGGCGGAAGTGATTCCTGCATAGACAGCCACACCACAGATATTCTACTGGAAAGTGCCTATTTCGATGCCAATAAAGTCTACCGAACGGCAAGAAAACTCGGAATAAACACCGACAGCTCCTATCGCTACTCCAGGGAAATAGACTCTGATTTTACCCCGGATGCTGGAGCATTGGCTGTCAACATGATACTAGAAATATGCGGCGGCGAACTCCAGGAACCTTGCCTGGTTGTTGACAACAACAGGAGGAAAGCCGTTGCCATAGATCTTTCTCTGGATTTTGTCAGAAAAACTCTTGGATTTAAAATAGATGATGAAGAGATTCTTTCCCTGCTAAAGCGTCTGCAGTATGGTGTGGTTGAGTCAGGAAATGGTACCATAACAGTCTCTGTGCCAACGTTTCGTTGGGAAGTAACCAGGCCCATCGATCTGGTGGAAGAAATTCTACGTATACACGGAACCGATCGGATTCCAAAGACGCAATTTGTTACAAAAGTCTCTAATAGGAAATCTGATAAAATCTCAGAATTTACAAAAAATGCCGGAATTTTTCTGGCAAACAATAACTTCAACGAATGCTATAACTATACGCTCCTGGCCATCAACGACCTGGAATCAATAACTTCCTCCGTCACTGGGTTAAAACTTGCAAATCCATTGCTGGATGATCAAACCCATCTGAGGCCATCGCTGTTGCCTGGCTTGCTAAAAACCATCAGGTATAATATCCAGAACGGCAATAACCCTCAGCGACTCTTCGAGATTGGTAACGTGTTTCGCTGCAAAGATAATATTTTAACCGAAGCCATATCGGTAGCCTTTGTAATTCTGACAGAAAGCCTTAAAAGATCCTGGCTAGCGCATAAAAAGCCAAATTTTTACGACGCCAAGCAGCTAATACTGGCCATTGCTGGACTGGCAGGCATCGAGACCCATCCTCTTTTCTTGGAACTAAATAATAGGTTTTGGCAAAAAAATTACTCGGCCTACGTTGGTGACATCGATAAGAATTCCTACTGCCTGCGGGTCGGGTACATTGATTACAAAGTATGCAATTCACACAAAATAGGCCTGCCGGTTATTGCCGCTGAACTTATCGCTGATTTCTCAGCAATTAGCGATAATCCAAAAATCCATCGATACAAAAAGTTTTCTCCACTGCCCAGGGCTCTGCGGGACATTTCACTACTGGTCAGTAGCTCCGAACCAGTTGCTGTTGTGACAGATAAGTTAAGCACTATGGCCAAAGCTGCCTGTGATAACAGTTTCTTTTTAGAAGAAATCAACCTGTTTGATATCTATAGAGGCGAAGGCCTACCACCGGATTCAAAGAGTCTATCATTTGAACTAAGTTTCAGACCAATTGAAAAAACCCTTGAATCAGAAGCAGTAAATCTGGCTTTTGAAAAAATCCAAGCAGCCATTGAGAAAAATACCACCTATTTAATCAGAAATGGTCATAGGTAAATTTGTAAATTGGTTTATCATTTCATCGATAAATTTACGAATAAATAAACATATACTCATGACCGCATCCACACGTAAGAGGTAATGGTTGTAATTGCAGTAGTTATCTGTGTTATATATGTCTAACCGTAGTGGAGGCAATGGGGTAACAGTATTCAAGTAATTGATACAAAATGACATAAATTCACTCAGATAATCATTTCCTCTATAGTTACTTATATCATAGATAAGCATTAACATTTCCATTGCTAAAGCAAGTAAAGCTGCTTTCAGATTTGCACACTGCCTAAGTACAGCTGGGTCTTCATTGTCTTCATCAAACATTTTATCAATTTCCTGAGGGTTAAAAAATTTGGAATAACAATGGGCCTCATGCCATGTATGCATATCACGTATTGTATATCCTACAATATCTTCATCTGATAAATTAAGTACAATTGACCGTTGCTCATTTTCTATGAACCCTGAATAATCGCCACTTTGGTAGGCATACCCCCCTTGATATAAAGGTATACATAATCCACCGCTAACAACAGCATCAACGTTATATGTATAGATTCTCATACTATCATAATAGTCCTTCAAAATGTCATACAGTTTACGGGGATGTTTTTTGCATAATAATATACGCATTGCGCTTTTCAGCCCAGCTTTGACAATACTAGCATCCATGACCATTACCTCTGGCGATCCGGAGGTCATGGTCCTAGCTACTTTATATAGTATATTATAGTCATTGGATCCATAGGGTGGACCAGCGTTGGCCTGGCCAAAAACCAGAGCACAAAGCAATAACAACGATTTAATTTTTGTTTTCATAACTAACTGACAGTTAGTTATTTTAAAAAAATGTAAAACAAAATTAAAAAATGGTGGCGAGAGGCGGAATCGAACCGCCGACACAAGGATTTTCAGTCCTCTGCTCTACCGACTGAGCTATCTCGCCCTGCCGTCGTGACTTGTACTTTCGACATCGATAAAGTCAATGCCTTTTAATATCAATTGAGCAAGTCAATAATTGGAAAATTACCACCAATTATCCATATCATCTTCTCTGCTAAGCCAATCGTTCTGTCTAGCAGACGTACGATTCTGTCCGCAATATCTATTAGGCTTATTAGGCTTCCTATCCCTAGTTTTATGAAATTGTGTTTGGTTACGACGATGTTTTTTACTGCAACGTTGTTTACCAAACCACCGATAATAGATATCTGCACGAACATCGATAACTGGATACCAAAAATTCTCAATATCGTTTTCTGCTTCTGCTACGGGCAGTTCTATCACATTGGGGAGGGCAATCACTTCATTATTTTCCCGGCCAAATCCATTATCCTGATGTAACCCCGTGGCCAAATCGACCTGTCCAGTCTGGATGGAAAAATAAATTGGCTCGGCTTGAGCTAAACTAATGAAAAACGGAGCCACAGTGATTAGCCGTAATATGTATTCTAGGCATCCCGTGGCAAGTCCCAACACGAATGTGATATCATGATAATGGCCGATCTAGTCAACCAAAAAGATAAAAAATTGTAAAAATATTCGCCAAAAAAATAACTGGACTAATCCATTGGAAGCTGTGGTCACCGCGAAAACAACAGATCGATGTACCAATCGACGGAAAACCTGTGGATGTCGTCGGGGCCCTCGCCTAGCCCAACAAAATTGATTGGCAATCCAAGTTCTTTGTATATACCTACGGCCGCTCCAGCCTTACTGGTGCCATCCAATTTCGTAATTATAATACCGGTCAGGCCAAAAGCTTCGTGAAATTTTTTTGCCGAAGCCAGAGAATTTACACCGACTCCGGCATCCAGAACAAGCCAGCTATGATGAGGTGCAGCTGCATTTTTTTTACCTAAAACGCGTTTTAGTTTATCAAGCTCGACCATCAAAGAATCCTTATTATGTAACCGCCCGGCGGTATCCAGAATAACCACATTTTTTTTTCTTGCAATCGCAGCTTCATAGGTATCGAAGGCAACCGACGCAGAATCTGCACCATGTTGACTACCAATTAGATCAAATCCCAATTTTTTTGACCACTCCTTTATTTGTTCGTTTGCCGCAGCCCTAAAAGTATCACAGGCACCGACCAGGACACTTTTACCCTCGTTTGAAAATTTATTTGCCAACTTTGCCGCTGTGGTCGTTTTACCAGAACCATTTACACCAACTAAACATATCACCGTGGGCACATCGGGAAAATCCACATCCACATCGGCACCGGCCATGATTTTTTTTAGCACAGAAGAAGCTATGTCTATAACTGATTGACCCTTGAGTTGCTTGTCGGTTTTATAAGCCTCTTTTATCCTGGCCAAAATTTCACCGGTTGTATCCACTCCGAAATCAGCACTATACATAGCCTCCTCAAGGGCTTCGATTGTATTCTGGTCCAGCCCCTTTGAAAATATTCCATCGATTATATCGAACAGCTTTGTTGATGTTTTTTTGACCTTACTCCGAAATTTCTTGAATAGCTCAAACACAGCCGGATACTATCTGGATTGTAATGCCTGTGCAAGATGAAAAGATCTAAAAATTCTGGCATCTTTCTTGACCGAGATGGCACGCTAAATGTGGATCATGGCTATGTCTGCGATCCGGAAGAAATTCAATTACTAGACGGAACAACCGAAGCAATTCATTTGCTAAAAAACGCTGAATATAAGCTATTTCTGTTCACGAATCAAAGTGGGGTATCGCTTGGTAAATATACTCTTGCCGACGTGGAGGCCTGTAACAATAAACTCATCAGCCTGCTAGGAATTCCCAACTGTTTTGATGAAATCTGTATCGCCACCGAACCACCAAACCAGGAAAACTCATACTTTTATCGGAAACCTTCCCCACGGTTTATCCTAGAGATGATAGGAAAATACGACCTATCGCCCAGGGCCTGTTATATGGTAGGAGACAAAGACCTGGATGCATTGGCTGGTATAAACGCGGGCATCAATGCCATCCATGTGGCCACCGGTAAGCCCAGGACAGATCCACTGGCGGCCCTAATAAATTCTGGCAAAGTTACTTCCTTTCGTGATTTATTAGAGTTTGCAAAGCATCTAGCTCTTTGAATCAACATACATCGTAATCGATTATTCCAGCGTGGTATGTATCACAGGATAAGATCTATTAATGACTTAAACATCCTTTGTTTGCCCTCGGCCAATGAGACTATCGGCTCATAGCCCAGGTCTCTTTTGGCGGCTTCATGGGAAAAATAATGGTTTTTGCTCAAGGCGATTGCCAGGGCCCTGGTCATCGGCGGATCCTTCGAAAAACTTATGGCCGAATAGAGTTTTTCATAGAAAAAACCTAGGCTATAGGCTTTCCATAGATGAACGGAGCTAGTAACTCTTTCAATACCAATGAATTCAAGGGCATCGTTTATAAAGTCCCACAACCGTATGGGTGATTCCTGGCCGATGAAATAGGCTTTCCCACAGGCAGTATCATCCTCTTTTATAGCTTTAAATGCGAGAAAATGAGCCCAGGCAGCGTTCTCTACCATGGTAATATCGACCACATTTTGCCCATCGCCGACGACTTTCAATTCTCCAATCTGGGCTCTTGCTACGATTTTTGGCATAAAATGAGGCTCGCCAGGCCCAATAATCATATGCGGCCTTACGGCTACTGTCCTCAATTCATCGCCATTGGCACCCAATACATATTTCTCTGCCATTGCCTTGGTTCTGGCATAATGCCAGTGATAATTGTTACCATAGGGAAGGCTTTCGTCTCCACCGGAAAACGATTTACCATTGAAAACGACACTTGGCGAACTGGTATATATCAAATACTTCACGCCGTATTTCTTGCATGCCTTTATCACATTCTCAGTTCCCAGGACATTGGTGGAAAAATACTCGTCGAATTGGCAGCCAATGCCAGCCTTACCAGCGGTATGAAAAACCACATCAATGCCATCTCTCATGGCCAGGTCAACTTCCTCTTCAAAGGTAACGTTGCCGGACACACATTCAACACCACGCTCGGGTAAAACATGCTGTTTTTTCCTCGCAAACGAACGCACTTCCATGCCATGCTTCTGCAATAGAGTAACTAAATGAAAACCGAGGAAACCACTTCCTCCTGTGACAAGAGCTTTCACAAAGTTAGAGCCTGAGGCAAAATAATAGAAAGTCAACCATACGAATTAGACACATTGCATTGAAAATTCCAATGATGCCATTGACATAATACTATTAAAATCACCTAATCAACTATGCCACTACCCAGGCAATGCGAATTCCTACTCTCGAACAAGGTTGAAAAATTTTCATCCGATGGGTTGATCGCATTGATCCTTATCATGGCCACATCGATGATATCCACAGCCATTATATCACCGCTGGTGTTTAATTTGGTATTATTTTTTGAAAAAAACTACCATACTGGCGTCGGTAGGTATTTAGTAACCAAAGGATTAGGTGCTTTTTTTGATCGGATTCGTTGGATTCCAATCGGCATCGGCATCGTGGTTCTGACAAAAAAATTTAGATTTACAAAGGATATTTTTATCGGAAAGCTCCGATGGCAATCACTGGGCTATGGTTTTCTAATTGGCCTGGCTCTTGTATTTCTGGCGACAATTCCACATTGCTACCTATCGCCATCCTCTAGAACAATTTCCAAACCAGAAAACCCGATAACAACGCTCATATATTTTCTTATGATCAGTGCCAGCGTGGCCTTTTTTGAAGAAATAGTCTTCAGAAACATTCTACTGAAAATATTTTACACAGCGTTTAGGCCAATAATAGCCGTTATTTTGTCTTCCATGTTCTTTGCATACATGCATTTCAAGGGGCATATTTCATTGGATGAAAATGGTTACACCAGCATAAAAGATGGATTTCTATGTGCCTATTCCTATATCACTTCCTGGATAACCTACTTCTCTGTTGTCGAATTTTCAACACTTACCCTACTCGGCATGTTGCTCTGCCTCATCACATTGAGATATCAGTCCCTGGCCATTGCCATCGGCATCCACTGGGGCATGGTCTTTTCACTGCTCACATACAAAGAATTTGCTCATATTTCCACTGCACCACTTACATTTTTCGGCACTCACAGGGTTACGGACTCGCCCTTTGTGGTTTTGCTGCTATCACTGGCTGTCATTGGAGCCTACTACCTTAATAGCTTCTCCTGGCAAAACCGGGTCCGGCACTATCATTGACAGGTAAAATCCTGAGGACGTATTTTACTTGCAGATGGCCATCAAAACCATTTCATTCTGACCCTGGTGGTGGAAAATGTTGTGATTATAGGAAGCGGCTGTGCTGGCCTGACCGCAGCCATATATTGTGCCAGAGCCGATCTGCATCCTATTATAATAGAAGGAGTTCAGCCAGGTGGTCAGCTAACCACAACCTCATTAATAGAAAACTTCCCTGGGTTCCCCGAAGGCATAGATGGGTTTGAACTCGTCAATAACATGAAACAGCAGGCCGAAAGATTTGGTGCCAAATTTCTGGCCGATGAGGTGGTTTCCGTTGATTTTTCCAAAGGAGCCAAGAAGCTAATCCTGGCCACCGACGCCATTGAAGCCAAAGCTGTTATAATAGCCACCGGTGCCGCACCAAGGTTTCTCAACATTCCTGGAGAAAAGAACTTCTGTAACGGTAAAGGGCTAAGTACCTGTGCCACCTGCGACGGAGTTTTTTTCAGAAACAAAACCGTTGCTGTCATTGGTGGAGGTGATTCTGCCTGCGAAGAAGCACTGTTTTTAACCCATTTTTGCCAAAAGGTATACCTTATCCATAGGCGAGATAAACTCCGTGCATCGAAAATCATGGCTGATAAGGCATTGACACATAACAAGATAGAAATCTTATGGAATTCCATCCCGGTGGAAATGCTCGGCAAAGAAAAATTATCTGGGCTGAGATTGGTCACCGATGGTAGCGAAACAACCTTATTCTGCGATGGTGTGTTTCTGGCCATAGGCCATATCCCAAATACGGAAATATTTTCTAACCACATTGCCAGGAACGATGAAGGCTACATTATCGTGGACTCTACCAGAACAAACATCGAAGGGGTCTTTGCTGCCGGCGACTGTGCCGATCCAAAATTCAAGCAAGCCATAACCGCTGCCGGATTAGGTTGCTCAGCGGCCCTTGAATCCGAGCATTACATAACGACAAAATGGTAGATAGCCCAAATAAAATACAATCGGCCCGGCCAGAGCCAAATGCCCAGGTCACACCCTCTCTTCGACCAAAATCTTTTGAGGAATTCACCGGCCAACGGAAAACTCTCGATCGCCTGCTTATCATGACCAATGCTGCAAAAAAGCGTGGCGAATCGCTCAGCCATATACTGTTCAGTGGACCGCCCGGCCTGGGGAAAACCACCCTGGCATTTATTCTTGGCAATGAAATGGGTACCACGGTAAAAATAACATCGGGTCCGGTGATAGAAAAAGCTAGTGATCTTGCCGGACTGCTCACAAGCCTAAACCATGGCGATATTCTTTTTATCGACGAGATTCATCGGATACCAAAAACCGTTGAAGAATACTTATATCCTGCCATGGAAGACTTTAGAATAGATATTATGATAGACCAAGGGCCAAACGCTCGGAGTCTACGGCTGGATATTCCAAAATTCACTTTGATCGGCGCCACAACCAGAACCGGTTTGCTAAGTTCCCCTCTTAGAAGTAGGTTTACATTGCAAACCAGGTTGGATTATTACGATCTGATAGATTTGACTAAAATAGTCCTGAGAAGCGCTGCTTTACTATCTATTAATATAGAACCAGCTGCCGCCATAGAAATAGCCAAACGCTCCCGTGGTTCCCCAAGAATCGCAAATGGATTGTTATCCTTTGTCAGAGATTATAACCAGCAGTTTAACAACGATCTTGTGACCATTGAACACAGCAAAAGCGCCCTGGATCTACTCGAAATAGATGAATACGGACTGGACGAAATGGACAAAAAGATTCTGTCCTGCATAGCAATCAATTACCACGGTGGGCCGGTGGGAGTAAACACGCTGGCCATTGCCGTCGGTGAGGAAACCCATACCATAGAAGAGGTCTATGAGCCATATCTGATCCAAGAAGGCTACATAAGAAGAACACCCCAGGGCCGGGTAATAGAAAGTAAGGCCTTGAAAGCCATTGGCTTACCCGTTGATAAAAATAATCAAGGAGAATTTGGGATCAGCTAGTCAATTCCTCTTGACAACTTTGAAGTTTTTGAAACAAATAACTAGGTCCGTAGCCGGATATTTTCCAGTAGGTTTTATTTATAATGACAAAAGAAGAGATAAAAGGTATCGTTAAAAATATAATAGCTGAAATTGCACCGGATGAGGACATTAGTCATATCAAAAATGATGTTCCATTGCGTGATCAGCTGGATCTGGATTCCATGGATTTTTTGGATATAGTAATGGAGCTACGAAAAAAACATAACATAGATGTTCCAGAGGCTGATTACAAACAGCTAGAATCTCTGGATAGCTGTGCCGATTATCTGCTAAGCAAATTCAATAGCTAGTCTTGGCACAGGTTCACCGTTGTGGCTTTTGAAATCTTTATTTCCTTCCATCTGTTCGTTCTGTATCTCCTATATAAAAGCACTACCCTGAGGAACAAATCGAGGATCATCACATGCCAAGCAACAACAGCGCTACACTCCAGTTTCGTATGCGCCATTAGGGTATATATTGGTAAAAACTCTAACAACCAATAACAGGATATATTTACAATCATTGTATATTTTGTATCACCAGCTGCGGTCAACAGGGATTGAATCGTCGTCCATAGGCCATCAAATAAAAACGCTAGCCAGGCCCAAATCAACATCGATTTGGCCAATGGATCAACAGCTTTCGACAGACAATCACCTCGGAATAATCCTATCAAAAGGTCTGGATGAAACACCATAAATAATGAAGTTATGGCAGCTAAAATAATCGAAGTTTTATAGGCAGAATTGATACATAACCTGATGGCATCGTAGTTCAAATAACCTATGGCATTGGAGCAAATTGTTCGAATACCAGTGCCAATGCCCTCGATGACAAAGAAAAAAGCAACATAGAGCGAGTGGGTTATGCCAAAGGCAGAAAAATCGTCATTGGACACACGTTTCTTGATTAGTTGTACCAATATGGACCAACCACAGCAATTTATACAGGAATTCAATGCCGTCGGAAACCCAATAACAATACAATCCTTCATCAGTTTCCAGTTAAACTTCATCTCGTTGACATGGTATTTTTCAAAATATTTTTTTCTGAAAAACAAAGCAAATAGTACAATGAATCCCACCAATTGGGACAATCCAGTGGCAATCGCCGCACCGATTATGCCAAACTCTGGGAATCCCGGGACAACTCTATGGCCAAACACGAGCACCATATCCAATACTATGTTTAATAGGTTTACCACTATCGCAATCACTGGTACAATTCCTACAGCTCCTCTCCCTATGAAAAACGATGCCATCGCGCCAAAAGATGCATAGTTTACAGGTAAAAATAATATCATGAGACGTAGATATGGTATACCCATCGGTTTATCCCTATCGATCAACAAATTAGGCACAAGCCAGATAGCTATCGGAATAAAAATCAACCACATTAATGCAGAAAACCAAATCATCTGCCATACCACCGGACCGATTAACTTAAATTTTCTAGCTCCATTGAACTGACCAACAAAAACCTCGGCGATAAGAACTATGCTCATGGCCATAGACACAAACAGCCAGTACCACTGCATCACACTAAAGCATACGTTAAAAGCATCCTGAGAATAATGGGATAGCACAATCCTGTCTCCCAAAATCATTAGACAACTCGAGGCCGAGGATACCATCATTGGCCAGGAAATGGATAATAGTTCGCAAATGCTTCCGGGCTTATGCTTTGACAGCGAATTATGAATGTCAGGAATCATAAAAAAATAAACAGAATCAACAGCACCACATGAAGGTGAAATTCGGACAAATGGTGGGCCCTGAGGGATTCGAACCCACGACCAAGGGATTATGAGTCCCCTGCTCTAACCACTGAGCTAAGGGCCCAACTATACCGAATGGCACGAAATTTGTGTACTCATGTTAACTTTACAAGCATAATTTTATCTTTTCAATTGGTTGTTAGCCGTTATGAGTGTTCCTCAAGAAAAAATTCTATGCCTGGAAACCAGGCTTGGTCCTGGGGTTAAAATAGTCAAATTTGACGATAATGGTTTAATTGCGCTTGACAAACCTCCGGGAATAGTGTCACACCCCAACGGCAAATCCATAGAAGAAACTGCTCTACTAAAGGCATACTATGACCAGAAATTAAAAAAATATTCTCTGGGAAACAGTTTGGATTTCTTTCTACTAAATAGACTAGATTCACCCACATCCGGTGTGATCATCGGGTGTTTCGACCAGGCATTGGCCGAAGCAGTAATCCACAGCTTCGCCCTAAACAGTGTAGAGAAAAAATACATTGCGTTGACCAAATTTACCCCCTGTCCAAATCGAGGCCGCTGGGAGGAATGTTTCCAAAAAACACTTATAAACAATAGGCTTCGCCTGAGAAAAGCGCCAGGTGAAAAATGCATAACCTGTTACAAAATTCTAAAAATCATTGATTTTCGAGG
Source organism: Puniceicoccales bacterium (assembly GCA_031283585.1). Classification (NCBI taxonomy): domain Bacteria; kingdom Pseudomonadati; phylum Verrucomicrobiota; class Opitutia; order Puniceicoccales; species Puniceicoccales bacterium. Next base: position 15,706 of record JAITBP010000001.1, on the reverse strand, counting down.
AACGGCATTGGCATTGCTAGAACTTAGGCCGATTACTGGGAAAACCCATCAACTCCGAGCCCAGTGTGCCTTTCACAATCTAGCAATCATCGGAGATAAAACCTACGGCGACTTTGGCCTGAATAAACAGCTTAATAAATCAAATTTATCCAGAATGTTCCTACACTCAGAATCTCTAAAAATAGCATATAACTTGCATGGAAAAGCGTATAAGTTCCTTGCCATCAGCACATGCAATTTCAAAATATTATAAATAGTAAATTAATTTGATTGCATTGGAAAAATTAATGAATAGCATTTCAGAGTGGTTTTATTTTTATGAAAAATATATTTCGTTCCAGTTTTTTGGTTTTGTGTTGTGTGCTTTACATCAACGCAAACGGCCAGAATGAGTCTGCCACCGTTGATTATGACCAGGATGAGACCAGTGTATTGGCTGATAGTCCAGCGGTCTCTAATGCTACAATAGATACCAAAGCCAAGGGCATTACCATGGATGATGTGGCTATCTATGTAAAATTGGCAGATTTAAAAAATGCCTGTACGAAGGTGATAAAAATTGTAAATTCTATAGACAGTTCAAGAATCTGTGAAGGTATTATTTCCGGATTTCTTTCATCGTTGGGGTACCCTGACTTCAAGGCATTTGATAATAATTACGGCATAACATGCTTTTTCTGTGACAATACCGACCCAATTATATTAGCTAGAATGAGCCAAGATAACAAATCTGCCATTGATGAATTTATTAAAAAATTTGAAATAAAAACTAAAATTGTAAATGGATGGACATTTTTTTCCACATCCAATAGCGCCTTCGATTCTATTCTTGATCCGGCCGGGCTAATAGCTATAGCCAACGCTGCCGAAAGAAACGACCTGGAGCTTGTTATACCGAAGACTAATAAATGTATTTACGAACTAATCGATAGTCAATTTATTGCGCTATGTTTACTACAAATGCAAAAATCAAGTAACGGTAATAACGCTACATTAAATCAATCATCGCTGGAGTTACTGCATAGCATAATTGATGAGTATATCAATACTATTGAAACGCTGCGTTTATCACTGGATATAACCGATGCAAGTATTATTACAGCTATGACCGTTGATTTCAAACCAGGAACATCGCTAGCGAAATTTTTTGATAGTAAAAATTTTACCAATTCAATCCCAGGTTGGGCTAATTTTATGGATTATGATTCAATATCAAGCATAGCACGATATAATCTTCCTTTGACCATAGACTATGCAAAAGATATACTAATTCAGCTTGGCGTATGCAATCCGATTATCGAACAAGATCAACTCTCTAAGATAACATCCATATTTAAGTCATCCTGCGACGGAACATTTGTATCTACAGCAGGTCTTGATGAAGCTTGTGCAATATTAATTAACATGATAAATGGCATTTCACGCAGCGGGGATATCATTGACCAAGATGTCGTTGAAAAACTCAGAGCCTCTGTTCCAAAAATTACATGTTTTTCTTGGAATGGATCCAAGGATGAATTTTTCACAGCCTATAAATTTATTATGGAAAAAATTTATATACAGACTCCGAAAAAAATTCTATCTCTTACCTTTGGCGAAGATACAGCTAATTATAATAGTTCCTTCAACGAAGTTGGTGACTATAAAGGTGTGACAATATGTGAATCAAAGGTATTCATCACAGATCATAATGAAAAAAGTAATGCAGCCAAAACAATAGACATTTCCCATAACTATGTTGCACTGGTCGATACTGACACAGGTATATCTGACCTGGGTCTAAGTAACACACCTAGAAATATCGCTGTGATCGGAGATACTCAGGAATGTGTAAAAATTTTGATAGAAACAATAAAAGATAAAAAGGCTGCTCTAAAACCTTTGCTGACCTGCATTGGTACATTTAATATTGGGGACATGTCTATCACAAAAATAGATGTAAAATCATTGCTTGAGTCCATTATCACAATTAGTAAATCAAGCCTAAAGCCGAACTATGATGTCACAAAACCAATCAATATCAGGACAATCGCCAGCGGTGGATCTATGAACTGGTCCGTTGAAATCCATAAACAAACCATTACAGAACTAATATCCCTCGTGATTTCTGCCATAGTTCAAAATAAGACAGCGGAACTGTTTAACACTAGTCCTAGTCCTAATCCTGATCCTAAATCTGAAGAAATTAATCCAAAAAATAAGAAAAAATTAAATAAAATTGATTCTTCACATAAAAAGAAGAATCCGCTTACTAAAAAGAGCCATAAGAATAAGTTACATCCTGAACCTCAAGCATTCGAGAATCAAGACGATTCCAGTAATAATGGTGAAAAATTTATAATACCGGTAAAAACACCATTACTGTACAAAACCAACTCTCGCCTACATGCCTAAGATGTACTTGGATATGAAATGCCTATTATAAGTCGAGAGTCCATAGAAAATATTCGGGAGAAGGTTGATGTCCTAGACCTAGTGTCTAGGTACGTCAATTTAAAGCGGTCTGGGAGTAGCTGGAAAGGCCTAAGTCCATTTTCCGATGAGAGAACACCATCGTTTTATGTACTTCCGGATAAAAAATTTTTCAAATGTTTCAGCACCGGGTTAGCCGGTGATGTTTTTAGATTTCTGCAATTGAAAGAAAATTTTTCGTTCCATGAGTCGGTGGAATGGCTAGCCAAAAAGTACTCCATAACATTAGAATACGAAACAACCTGCGATCCATCTATCAACTCCATAAGAAACGAGTTGCTTGAGATTCATAAAATTGCAGCCGAATATTACAATAATGTGTTTTTTTCCACAACCAAAGATGCCCAGGCGGTCAGAAAATATTGGACAGACATACGGAAATTTTCACTGGACGTTGCAAAAAAATATACCATCGGGTTCTCACCCAATGCGGACAATTCACTTATAAACCTCCTGATTAAGAAAAAATTTTCTCCGGAAGCACTGAAACAATCCGGGTTATTTGTACTTAATGATCAAGACAATATCGATCAAAAAAAATTAAAGCTAAGGTTCAATGGCCGGCTCATGATTCCCATCCCAAACGTCCAGGGTGATGTGGTAGCGTTTTCTGCCAGGAAGATCGATGGAATAACGGCAAATTTATCGGACTCAAAATATATAAATTCACCAGAAACCCCGATTTTTCATAAAGGCAGTCTGCTGTTTGGACTGGATCGCGCAAGAAAATATATTCAACCCATAGGGTCATTTTATATAGTTGAAGGGCAACTGGATGTCATTCGTTGTACGGAAGCCGGCCTAACTACTGCGGTGACCCCCCAGGGCACCGGTATCACCGAAACCCAGCTGAACACGCTCCGAAGGTATTCGGTAAAAGTTCACTGTTTAACCGATGGGGATGAAGCCGGCCTAAAATGTGCCAAAAGAATCGCTGAATTATCTTTTAAAACCAATATCGATGCAGTTATATTGAAATTACCCAATGGCTATGATCCGGATTCGTTTATACTCGAGCGAGGCTCCGACGGTATTGAAACGCTCCTGACCGAAGGGATTTCGTCCATAAAATTTATAATAGACACCTTGCTTCCTAGAGCAAATCAATCGACTCCAATGGAAAAGGAACAGGCCCTGAAAAAAATATACGAAATATTGGCCCATTGCACATCGATTGTTGCCACCGAAGGATATCTAAGAGAAATCGCATCGTACATCGGGATCAATTACCTGTCCGTCCAGAGTGATTTTTTGTCATTCACAGGAAAAGCAAGATTTTCCGATTGTATTGGCAAAAAACCCAATAGGGTTCCAACAACCACAAAAATAAGTTCGGTGGAAAGCGACATTCTATCCATAGTCATTCATCATAGCGCCATCGGGGCCAGGTTGGCCCAGCTGGTGGATGATTCTATGATCGATGCCTCAGGCCTTCATGGCCAAATACTTATAAAAATTTTGTCCCGGCTAAAAAAAGGACTCTGGACAGGGGTCTCTAGCCTGGAGGACGGATTTTGGACCGAGGCAGAAATAAACGAAATATTTTCCATTGCCACCGATGACGATGGAATTGATGATCCAGAAGATGCTGCCAATATATGCCTAGCGAAATTACACAAGGATTATATAAAAAAAAGGCTTGACTTTATACAAAAAAAAGAAAAGACATCGATGTTTTTTACAAAAAATAAAGAAAATCTAGACAATAGGGTCGCAATTGAAAGTCTTCAGGAAGAAAAAAGTCGTCTACGTGGATTACTTGGCGTTCCGCCAAGGTTGTAAATAAACATAATTTTGACATTTTAATATGGTAACTAATAAGTCGTCATCGGATACAGATGCTGTGAACGGCATGGATAGCCGTGTACGCGAACTGATACGTTTCGCAAAAGAGCAGGGATATCTAACTCTACAGGACATAAGCGAGTACCTACCGGAAAGCATAGAAAACCCCGAGGATGTCGAGAATATGATGAACATTCTCGATAGCCTTGAAATAGAGATAGTTGACACAAATGATGTGGAGCGATACGTAAGGCAGCGTGAAGCCGGAACCCTCGATGAAGCTCACACCGAGGATGTGGCAGAAGATCCTGTCCGAATGTATCTTAGGCAAATGGGTCAGGTCCCTCTTCTGACGAGAGACGAGGAAATATCCATTTCGAAAAGAATAGAAAAAGCCGAACTTCAGGCTCAGGATGAACTATTCTCGGTTCATCTGACTGCAGATTTTCAAATCAATCTGGCTGAACGGCTTCTACAGAGAGAAGAGCGGTTTGATCGGATTGTCCTGGATAAAAAAATCGAGAGCCGAGAGGTGTATTATAGAATACTCGAACGTTCGATCCAGGATAGTAAATTGTTAGTAGAACGCATCCATGACATCTGGAACAAGTTACAGACGTCTGGAGTCAATGAAACCGAGCAAAAACGCCTGAAGCAATTTCAATCCCAGCTGAAAACTGTCATGAAAAGATTTTGCTTCAAAATGAAAATTTTTGAAGATTTTTTGCAGAAACTAAGGCCAGATTTAAAACAAATAGAACAGCTCATCCATGAATCTAATCGCATCGAATCCATCTCTACGAAAAAAAAAGTAGACACAACCGAAATGTCCAATCGGATAAAAAAGGCCATGAAAAAACTCGAACTGAAGTATCAAGTCTGTCCGATTAGACTACTGGAAATAGTAAAAAAATTCCGAGAATACATGCGCGAAGCTCACAGGGCCAAAACCGAGATGGTTGAGGCAAATCTGAGACTTGTGATTAGCATAGCAAAAAAATATACAAATCGCGGACTGACATTTCTGGACCTTATCCAGGAAGGAAATATGGGACTGATGAAGGCCGTCGAAAAATTTGAATACAGGCGTGGTTACAAGTTCTCTACCTACGCCACCTGGTGGATAAGACAGGCAATAACCCGTTCCATAGCCGACCAGGCTAGAACTATACGGATTCCGGTGCATATGATAGAGGTCTTGAATCGGGTGATGCAGATACAACGTCAATTGCAACAAGAACTTGGGCATGAACCATCCGCCGAAGAGGTCGCCGGCGAAATGAACCTATCGCTGGACAGGGTGAAAGCCATAATGAAGATGGCCCAGCAACCGATTTCGCTCCAGAGCCCGGTCGGAGATAACGAAGATTCAAGTTTTGGCGATTTTATTGAAGACAAGAGTGCAGATAATCCCTATGACATGACAGCCTACAGTTTGTTGCGCGAAAAGATAGACGACGTGCTGGTCAGTTTAACCGAGAGAGAACGGGATGTTTTGATGCTCCGATTTGGTCTCAAAGACGGCTACAGCAGAACGCTGGAAGAGGTTGGGCAAACATTTAATGTTACCCGCGAAAGAATAAGACAGATCGAAGCCAAAGCTCTACGAAAGATGAGGCATCCCACAAGGATACGTCAACTAAACGGATTTTTTGAAGGAGATTTTGACACAGAAGGCCCTGGATTCGAAGATTTTATACAATCGCAGTAAAATTGGCAGGTTCGGTGACATGGATCTGGCCAAGAGGTCCAAATGCGGCATCAGCGGTCTGCTGCTGGTTCTATATGTCATTGCCTACTGCATACTGGTCCATGGCAACCTATATCAGGATTCACATCCATTGAGGGTTCTGGTCTATGCTGTCTTCGCCATCTGGGTTTTCTGCGAATACCTAAGGTCACCAAGTAATTGCGGCCTAATATATTACCTTGGTGGTGGCCTGGTATTTTATGCTACGATCCTTGGTCTATTGAATTTTCACAGGCCATTCTTTTCCTGGTATAGTCTACTATCTGACCTTATAACCCTGTCAGGTTTTTTTATCGGAATAATGCTCTGCGTAATAAAAGGCAACCTGGTGATTATGAAGACGTTAACAGCCTGTTTCTATTTGCTTTTTCTACTGGCATCCCTGGGCACCCTATTGGACCTTCATGCCACGTCCAGATATCAAAGGCTGGACAATATGTCCGTTATAACCGCCATAGATTACTGCATAAGATTGTTTCCTATCGCCCTATGCTACAAACGGTTGTCCCGCGCCAACCTAATCCCTCTTCTGGTGATTTGGCTATTAATTGTTCCAATCATCATAACCTTTACCTGTAGTCGTGGCAGCCTCCTCATATATGTGACCTGTACACTGTTGGCCGCCCTCAGCTTCAATCCGGAGAAAATAACCATTTCTACGGTAATAACATACATACTGGCCATTCTGATATTTCTGACATTCTACTTGATTAACCTGGACCTGTTTACCAACCTAATAAACCGAATTGTCGACACGGAATTACAAAAGGAAACCAGGTTCTATGAAATAACAAACGTGGTGAAAGATGCCGGCATTGAGCTGATCCAGGGTCGAGGGCTGGGAGCCAGAAACTACAACCACCTCAACTTCGAGTTTGTTGAATCATTTTGCACCGTACCTCATGCCGCTGTTCTAGGATTTATGTATAAATTCGGCATCCTTGGGTTTTTATTTTTCTGGTTATTTCCAACCGTAGGCGCAGTCCGATTGATTTTCTCCGGGCATAAAACCGCCACGGCCTTCGCCCTATCGCTGATAGTATTCAAGCTAGGAGATTGCATCGGAGGAACTTGGGACTCAATTGGAATGTTATTCTTCTCCATAGCATTGTACCTGAGCCTGGGCTCAAAAAACCGTCCATGGATCAAGCCAATTGATACCTAGGGTTGTACTTTTTCGCCATACAACGTGGTTACCGCCGACGATGTTATTCTAACATCAACAAACTCTCCCACATCTGAATCATCGCCGGGGAATAGAACTTTCCTGTGATTAGCGGCCCGGCCCTGAAACATGGCTTCGCCCCGTTTGGCTCTTCCCTCCACAAGAACCGATTGCAATGTATTTAACATCTTATCATTGTAGGCCTTAGAGTATACTTCCAGTTTTTTAAGCAACACACTATTTCGCTGCTCTTTCACCGGCTGTGGCACCTGATTCGGCATGGCTGCCGCCGCGGTACCACTACGGCTGCTGTATTTAAATATGAACGCCATATCAAACCTAGCCTCATCAAAAAGCGAACAGGTTTCCAAAAAATCATCCTCGTTTTCGCCGGGAAACCCAACGATCAGATCGGTTGAAATGGACATGGTAGGAACCGCATCTCGTAAAGCCTGAACGATTTCCATAAAACCATCCCGGGTGTATGCCCTCATCATCGCTTTCAATATCCTATCCGATCCGCTTTGCGCCGGCAAATGCACCTGGGGACACAATTTTGGTAGATTTTTATAGCAATCGATGAGATCTCGACGAAACCCAACCGGATGGGGCGATATGAACCTAATTCTTTGAATGCCAGGTAGGTTATGGATTTTTTCCAATAACTGAACAAAGGCGCTTTTGCCATTTTTTTGTTTTATATGGCGGAACCCATATCTGTTGACTATCTGGCCAAGCAGAATCACCTCTTTAACTCCTTTGGCAGCCAATGCGCTGATTTCCGTGATAATATCATCCATCGATCTATGTCGTTCAGCTCCTCGGGTTTTTGGAACAATGCAATAGCTGCATTTCATGTTACATCCGGACATTATTGAAACGAAGGCGCTTGATTGCTTTTGTCTTACACTGTGCATCGAATCCATGGCCCCGTCGGACTCGGCACGATCCACCTGGATGATAAAGCTCTTCCTTCTGGAAGCTATATCTTCTATACAATCGCCAATTCTACTGTAATTGCCTGGGCCAAGAATTATATTCACACCGGGTACGCGTCTCTTGATTTCTTCGGCCAGATTTTTGGCCATACAACCAATGACACCAAGAACGACATCACGCCTGGCTAGGTAAGCTAGTTTACCAAGAGCTTTTAGCTCAGCAAGTTCTCTGACGCTGCAGGTATTCAAAATGATAACATCTGCCAGACTCTCGCTGTCGACCATATCATAGCCCTGGGATTTCAGGGATGAATGAACTGCCTCTGAATCACGCTCATTCATCTGACAGCCATAGGTTTTGATGAAAACTTTCCTCATCTATCAATCAGCCAATGGCTTAAGCGTAGGATATAGAATCGTATCCCGAATGTTGTCAGCCTCGGTGAGCAAAATCACCAGTCGATCTATGCCAATGCCCATACCACCGGCCGGAGGCATACCATATTCAAGTGCTAAAAGAAACTCATTATCAAGATTTTGCCTCTCCTCGCCCAGCTGTGCCTCAAACATTTCCCTTTGAATAAATGGATCATTCTGTTCCGAATAGGATGGCGCAATCTCCTGGCCATTGATGCATAACTCAAATACATCCAAGACCTTGGGATTTTCCTGATTCAATTTGGCCAAGGGACACAGTTCCTTCGGCAGCTCCAGAACAAAGGTCGGCTGTATCAGATTCGGCTCAACCAGCTTTCCAAACACATTGTCAGTGATTTCATAATCCTCCTGGTCTGGACTGGCCTCAACGCCTAACTCCTTGCAAGCCTTAATCTTCTCTTCCTTAGTCCTGGAAAACCACCGGCCGTCATTGGTGGCTTCGATGACCAGATTGCCATAGGTTTCTTCACGCCACTTCCCGGATAGCTCGATCTCTTTCCCATCATAGCGGGTTAATTTTGTCTTTCCGAGGACAGTTTTGCACAGATGCTGAATCAGATCATAGATCAATGACATCATGCCCCGATGATCCGAGTAGGCCTGGTAGAGCTCTATCATGGTAAATTCTGGGTTGTGCTTCCTGGAAAGCCCTTCGTTCCTAAATACTCTACCCATCTCAAAAACTCGATCAAACCCTGCCACCAGCATTCGCTTTAAAAACAACTCCAGTGATATTCTCAGATAGAAATCATGATCAAGCGCATTCATATGGGTTACAAACGGTTTGGCAGCAGCACCACCTGGTATATTCTGCAACATCGGAGTCTCGACTTCGGTGAACTCCCTATTCCACAGAAACCTGCGGATCTCTTTCAGTATTTCGGTTCTTTTAAAGGCCATGAACCTTGACTTCTGATTCACGATCAAATCCAGGTATCTTTGCCTGTAGATTTGCTCGTCATCCGCGAGACCATGCCACTTTTCAGGCAATGGCCGCATCGACTTCGATAGAAGCCTAAGCTCATCAACTCTTACGGTTATCTCATCGGTTTTTGTTTTAAATAGCCTGCCCTTCGCACCAACAATATCACCGATATCTAACTTCTTAAAGCTTTTGTAGTTGTCTTCGCCAATATCGTCCTGAGAAACATACAGCTGGATGTGACCATCCCTATCCAGCAAATTGATAAAGCTCGCCTTGCCCATCAGCCTGTATGCAACGATCCTTCCTGCCACGGAAACACTTACGGAGTCACCATCATCACCAAACAGTTCTTTTGCCTGGGCCGACGTGTGTTGCTGATCCCAATTTTGACGAAACGGATCGAACCCACTACGACGTAGTTCCACTAATTTGTTTCTTCTGATGGCAATCAACTCACTGCTTTCCCGGTCTTGCATTTTATAAATCTCCTGAAAAACCTTTAAAAATCAGCAAACCATGTAAACAATAAAACATAGCTTCGGGCCACATATGTCAGAATTATATGGTATATAGGTAGTTCTGAAGCATACTCATGGCAATATTCGAACCACCGGTATTGGTCTGGTTTGGCAAATTGGGCCTAGGTGGCGCACTGGATTTTAACTCGCAAATGGATTTTATTCCGCTTTCCCAGCATTTGATATACATATGGGAAATTTTATTTATGTCGCTGCTGCCCAAGTACAACCTAACTGCTATGCCCTGATCGACCCAGATCTGAAGATTTTTATACATTTTTATCAATTTCTCGGTATCAATGGAGTAGGCTGTTTTGAATTTTGCTTTTATATCATCTGGAATTTCGTCGATGGCTGCGATTTCACCATCGAAATAACAGATCTGCTCAAAAATATCATCGGTCCAAATATCCTCTTGTTTCAAGGTCTTCACCATGGCAGGGTTAACGAACAAAAGCACATCACCGCCACCGTAGGACTTTTTGAATATGTTCTTCGTTGCCGGATATATGCCAGGGAAACATCCCATCAGTTTTGATACCCGTTCCTCGGTGGAATAGGCCAACAGGGAACAATTTCTCAGACCAGAGTTATCCATAGTTTCCCTGATATGTCTGATCATTTCGTTATCTCCCGCATCAAACCTGGCGTTATACTCGTAAAAATCGAATGGTAACCTGTGTTTTCCCCAGAGAGAACACTCAAATTTGTCGAATCTGCCCTTTTCCCTGGCCAGTTCGCAGGATATATCCATGGCAAAAAGTAGTATTTTGCGCGCACACAAAGAGGCAAATTCTACGGCCTCATCCGAGTCGAATTCATAATTCAATTTATATAACGCATTCTGCAGACCTGTCATGCCCAGGCCAATAGGTCTATAGGCCCTGGTCATGGCCACCGAGCTTTCGGTGGGGAAATAGTTGGCATCGATCATCGAATCCATTGCCCGAATGCATATTTCCATGTCTTTACGAAGCCTGGGAAAATCAACATCACCGTTATCATCGACATACCTGGATATAACCACCGATCCGGAACCACAGGCAATCGATCTGTCATCACCGGCCGGCAAAAGCACCGATTGGCACAGACCGGCGCTCTGGACACATCCCGATGTCATATCGGATACATTGCAGGTGTCTTTAAACAATATTCTTGGATTTCCGGTCTCAAACATATTTCTGAGTAACGCAAACCATAACTCATTGGCCTTTATAACCTTACTCCAAATTTTATTCTCCTTCGCCAGGCATTCTAGTTTTTCGTATTCCACTTCAAACTCAGCCCCATAGGTCTTTATAAGTGCCTTGGCATCATCAACTTTAAACAAGGTCCATGATTTTTGTTCCTTTAGCCTTCGCAGAAACAGATCCGGAATCAGTACCGAAGTATTCAACCTATCGCAGTCCGATGACTTGGACTTTTCCTTGCTAAATCCAATGAAGTCGAATATATCCGAGTGCCATATTTCACAGCTAACACAACCAATTCCCACCATATTGCCAGCACCACTGGTCATAATGGAAAGCTGATGTTTATGTAGCTGTAGAAAAGGAATAACACCGTTCGTAACGCCTCTTGTCCCTTTAATTTTACTACCACTTCCTCTTATGGCACTCCAGGACCCACCCAGATTACCACCCAATCTCGAAATCAATGCACTTTCGATAACACATTTATTCAGAATGCTTTCAATATCATCGCTGACAGAATATATGTAGTCAGACATCATCTGAGCATTCCTGGTGCCGGCGAAATACAGCGCCTGTTCCGATAGACAAAACATCCTATCTTTGAATAAATTGTACAACGCTATCGCCTTGTCATCTCGGTCGATTTCTTCCTTTAGGAAAACACCCATGGCAACCCGCATCCAAAGTATCTGGGGTGTTTCAAGCAATTTACCAGTGTTGGAATCCCTAAGAAGATAGTTATCGGTCAACGACATGGTCGCAACTATATCGAAATCCATGTCAGCACTAATTGAAAGGCAATCAGCGAGTTTCGGCAGATCATAGGTTAGCATGTCATCGTCAAGCAATCCCAGTGCAACAGCCCTGGAGATGTATCGGACAAAATAATCCCGATGTAGCCTACGTAGATTTCCGATATCTTTGTCCAATGGATTCCACCCAAAGATGTTCTGGTATAAATAGGACAAGGATAACCTTGAAGCAAACACGGAAAAATTTGGATCTTTTCTTACCAATTTGCAGGCATTTGACAAAATATGCCTTTCCAGCTCTACCTCGGATAATTCCCCGGGGATATTGTCTCTAAGAGCTGTCATTATTTCCTCGGACCCAATTGCAAAATCCAGTCCAATCCTGGCAAAACTAATTCTTTCGCGGAGATCGCTACCGTCCCAAAAGACAACCGACCCATCGGCCATTTTTACAAGAATCATCGCACCTTGCAATGTATCCTGGCCGTAGGACACAACAGATTCCCTATTGTCGCCATTGCGCAGCTTAGCTCTCTCGGCTCGATATAAAATATAGGCTTCGGCAATCTTGAAATTACCACTTTTCATCAGCTCTTCCTGGACCAAATCCTGAACCTGTTCGATGTGGATAAATTTCATACCCGATGAAATTACACGTTCTGTGACATTTTCTGAAATAACCCTCGACGGCGCCGGATCACAGCATTGAGCCAAAAATGCTCTTCGTACGGCATGTTCCACTTTGAACCTATTCCAAGGAACAATCTTACCGTTCCTTCTTATCAATTTCACATCGACAATATCCATGTCCGTGTCCAGTGCCCTGTCATTAACATAGGCACACTTCATCAAAAAACATCTAGCGATGTCATGGAAGGAATTCCGCACCAGCACATCAGAAATAATATCATGAATATTAACATCTTCATCATCAGAAACCTCTGCACATACCTGACGCACCACATTGGCCACCAGCGATCTATTTTTTTCAGAAAAAATTTCATCATTGCTTGTGGCTAGCATAAGGTCGGTTATTGCACCGCCGACTTTGTTAGCAATTTCCTCTGCAAAGGTTTGATTTGGCCCCAATACATCGTTGCGTACCACCGAAGCCCAATCGAAATTCGGCTTCATATCGCTTGGTGTGGCAACAAAATTCTTAATGGCCAAATCCTCACATAATCTATCTCTTACAACCATAACTGCTTTTGATTTTCAATAATACTCAAGTTCAGCTAATTAAACTCTAATCAATTTGCTAGAAACCAGAAACTCATCTGTTATACAAGAAGAAAATCCATTGAAAATTCAATGAATTTTGTTTATGTTTCATTCAAGAAATGTTTGTTGGAGCCGCAATAAAAATAAAAATCAAAAAAGTGATAGCTAGAATACTTTTTATCCTAAAATTCGTTGATAAGATTCTTATCAGATTCTTACTAATTAGCTTTCCGATCTTTGTTATAGGTACCACAATAAGACTCATAATTAATTGTTTCGCCAAAAAGACTAGAGACATAAATTAACACCAACAGGTTGATAGTAGTAAAAAAACTGAAAATGGTAATTACAAGAAAATTTATCAGGCTTTGATTGCCCTATTCCAGATCTGTGCCTAGCACCACAGGGTTTCGGCAAAAGATGAAAATTCCAGCCCTAATTGCCCTGATAATCAGCAAAATCCAACTACAAATGGCCAAACTATCTCTTGACAATAGCCGGGTAGTATATTGCATAAAATATACCATTCGCCAGAGTAGCTCAGGGGTAGAGCAGAGGACTCATAAGCCTTTGGTCGGCGGTTCAAATCCGCCCTCTGGCACCACTCACAATTCATTTGCCAATAGTTCGCAATTGTGAATGGTCTTCACCGTTGCCAGGGCAGCGGTTATATCGGTCTAGGCCTCCGTAGGTTATAAATCAGAACCAATTTAATTCAATATATTCATATTTTTTGAGGCCCAGATATATTTTTTTGTAATGTGTTCGAATGGTAATTCTTATGATGCATAGGTCCAAACATCACAGCACAATAGCTTGAACCTCACTGCAAATGCGCTATAATTAGGACCATGAAATTTAATGGATTGGCTGCGCTAGGATTAGGTATCTCACTCATCATTGGCGCCCAATGGATTACACCTTCCGCATATGCTCAAAAGAAAAATCTACACCATCGCCGAACCCCATCCAAAAAGCGGTTCCATGGGAAAAACAGTATAAGATTTAAAAATAAGCACAAACCCAGAGTCAACCGCAACAAAACCAAATCGGCCAAAAGAAAAAAATCGAGAAAAGTAATATACAATCATCATAATATGGCGACAAGACCCGCATACCTATCCACATTAAGTCAATTAATTCCATTAACTCCATTAAGCCAATTAACTCCATACACTAGCCCGCCGCCTCGCGTTACTTTTGCCCCATTGACGCCTTCACACACATTCACATCACGTGCGGCCACACGGAATAATGACATATCGATACAAGATACATTCACATTGCTCGACCTACGCAACCTGCAATATGAAGATGAAGACTATACTGATAACTATGCAGACGGTACATACCTGATAGATACCATGCAGGCATCGCTATCCAGCCTATCCGATATCGATGATCCTTCAGTCAGAATTGACAGATTGAAAGAGAACATCACCAGGTTCGAAACAGAATTCCGTCAACTATATCCAAACACAAAATTGCACCTATTGCCAGATATTGGTCAAGCTATACTGACTACACTAGCTTCGGCAAAATGTGAACTAATTGATAGCAAAGCTAAAAATAGCAATGGAATAAAAATTGATAATGTTCTGAAAAACACAAAATATTGTGATTTGGTCTCCAATGTTAACGTTAATGCAACATTCGATGAAATCGAAAATAAGATAATATCTTCCTTCGACTCGCTGGATTACGAAGTATTAAACAAAATATTGATAAATGCAAATGCTACCGGAGGATCCAATACCATATACTTCACCCAGTCCAACACCATAGCCACCTTGTTGCATAATAACTTTTTTGCAAAACTATCTCCGACAGGAATGACCAATAATGCCGATATCCTTTTTATGATGACAAACCTAAGTAACTGTCTTCTAAATGCGGATGATAGGATCAAAGAAAAGCTATTGACCCTGATATCTAATCACACGGATCACTGCCATGATCAAGCTATCACAGGCATACAACTTGCCAATTACATGGCCATCGCTTACAATCAGAAAGGAGAATCTGACATAAATGAGAACATAATCTCTATACTTGTAAATTTATACAAGCATCTGGCACTGTATCAATCCTTGGCATCCTACGGCATAGAAGAACTGGAAGGTGTTTCCTACCTAACCAAATGTATGTCGTCCATAGTGTTCCCTGGCATCACAGCGCCTAGTTATCTTCACCATATATTTGGTGCAATTTACACCGAAGACAATGGTGACCCCATAAAGAATCTGGACAAGGTACTAAATAGGATCAATGACAAGGAAAGACTGGTAGATTTCATCTGGGCTGGGGTCTATGATGGAGTAGCCATCGGTAAAGAAATGTTTGGAAAGATAGTACTAAAAGACGATGCGAAATATCAAGAGTTATTAAACGATGAAAAAAATACTAAGGCTGCTGTTAATGATATCGAAGAGTATAATAATCTTATAGGTAAAGCCGATGAATCTGGAGATTATTCTAAAGCCGAGGCATATCTCGAAAATTTCCTAAAGGCCAAAACAGAAGCTGTCATAGACTATAAAAGAAATAAG